>JALEHU010000065.1 GCA_022770365.1 Blautia sp.
AAGCAAGTTCACTCTTGATTCCAAGGCTCCGAATATGGAAGACTACCAGGCATTCCTTGACGGCGAGGTTCGTTACAACTCCCTGAAACGTCAGAATCCTGAAAAAGCAGCAAGACTGTTCGCTAAGAACGAGGCTGAAGCTAAAGCAAGATACGAATATCTGAACAAACTCATCACTCTTTACGGAGAGGAATAATACAGGAAGCGCTTTTAAGCGCGAAGTATTCTGAGATAAGTAAGATTATGATGACCGCAGTACACTTGTACTGCGGTCTTTTCAATTACATTTGACATTTATACTGCTGATGACTATAATCGCATATGAAGATGTGGGGGGCAGGACAAGACTGCTCCTGCTATACTAAGATTTACCAGAGGATTTGATTAACATGAAGAATTGGTTTCATGAAGACAGTAAGAAAGATTTTTATCTGTTATATACACTTGCATTCGCTGTGATTTCCCTGTTTTTGTATTCTTTTTTTTATCTGAATGGAAAATCACTGATCTGGAGTCATGATGGTGTGCCCCAGCATGTAAACTCCCTTGCATATTACGGGAAATATCTGCGGGAAATATTTCACACTCTGGTTACGGAACACAGGCTTTCGATTCCAATGTGGGATATGCATATAGGATATGGTTCTGATATCCTGACAACACTTCATTATTATGTGATCGGTGATCCGCTGACGATTCTGTCTGCATTTGTTCCGGAGGATAAGGCTGAGGTGCTGTATGAGGTTTTGTTTTTTGTAAGAATCTATCTTGCCGGAATCACGTTCAGTGCGTACTGCTTTTCTCACGGCAATCATAAACAGGCGGTATTTCTTGGAACGCTGATATATATTTTTGCCGGATGGACAATCTATGCGGCTGTCAAACATCCGTATTTTGCCAATCCGATGATTTATCTGCCGCTCATTTTAATGGGAATTGACAGAGTTTATAAAAAAGAAAAGCCATACCTTTTTATTTGTTCAACAACGATTGCAGCAATGTCGAATTTTTATTTCTTCTATATGCTGTGTATCTTTATGTTTTTATATGCTGCATTTCAATATTTCAAGATGTTTAAAAAACGCTCTGCCATGGATGTATTGAAATGGTTCGGGTTGTTTGCGGGATATTTTGCTGTTTCGCTGATGCTCGCGGCGATAATTTTTCTTCCGGTTGTCATGACTCTGTTTGGAACTGATCGTTTCCAGGCATCGAATTATGTACCGCTTTTTTACGACAGAATCTATTATGAAAAATATCTGGGATGTCTTATCGGAGAGAACATGATCCAGTGGGGAGTTGCGGGTTATTCTGCTGCAGCGATGGCCGGAGTCTTTGTATTGTTTTCAAAAAGAAAAAAATATTCATATCTGAAAACAGGATTTATTCTACTGAATCTGTTTTTGCTGTTTCCTTTTGCCGGCCATGTGATCAATGGATTTTCTTATGTATCCAATCGATGGATCTGGGCTTATGGAATGTTGATCTCATATATTTTTGTAAAAGTATATCCTGAGCTTTTTACACTGACAGTACGCGAGAAAAGAAGAATATTTGTGACTCTTCTGATCTACTGCTGTCTTGCATTATTTACTCAGGCTGCGAGAACTCAGAGAAACATGGCTGCAGTGATGTTTCTTGTTTTGTCCGTTTTTGTTCTGGTTTCTTACGGGAATATTTTTTCAAATGGCAAATACCTGTGTGTTATGATTTCAGGTGTTCTGATCATGAGCATTTTTGTGAATATTTATTATCAGTACTCTTATGAAAAGGATTATCTGTCTGAATTTACAGACAGAGGTGAGGCTCTTGATAAACTGGAATCCGGGGCAGATCTTGCAGTCCTGAATACGGAAGATCCATCAGTTTACCGTTATGATCAGCATGCGTCACTTCCCTACGATAATTCTTCCATGAAAATGGGAACGAACAGTACAGCTTATTATTTCAGTGTTGCAAATGGATTTATCAGTCAGTTTTTTGACGAAATGTATCTGAACACTCCATGGGAACAGCATTACGAGAATCTGGACGGACGTACGATCCTCGACCGGCTGAGTGCTGTAAAATATTTTGTGATACCGGGAAACGGATATGGATATCTCCCTTATGGGTATGCTTCTGAAGCTGCGTCAGCCAAAAAGAACGGAAGAGAATACCATGCCTATATCAATGAGAATGCGCTTCCTGTCGGATATACGTACGATTCTTATATTCCTCGTGAGAAATATGAAGAGATGACTGTTACAGAAAAACAGGAGGCACTTCTGCAGGGAATTGTGCTTAAAGACAGCAGCCTTCCAGAGACGGTACCGGAGCTGACTTCCAAAACAATGGATTACGAGACCCTGGCTGGAGACGGATGTTATTTTGATAATGGCAAAATCGTGGTAACAGAAGAAAATGCACAGCTGAAGCTGAATTTTAATGGTTTAAAAAACAGTGAAACCTATCTTGTAGTGGAGGGATTGAATTATGATGCACTTTCGCCGCGGGAACTGATCAATGACAGTTCCTGGGAAAAAATGAGCACATACAGACGGAATTCGGTCATGTTTGAAGACAGACAGTGGCGCTACTGGAAGGAAAGCAGGGAAGCTTCTATAAAAGTCAGCGGTATGCAGTGTGAAAAGACGATGAAGGTCTTTACCGACAAATACAATGCATACAGCGGAAAACACGATTTTTTATGTAATCTTGGGTATTGGGATGATTCACGCAGAAGTATCACTCTGACTTTTGAAAATACTGGTGTTTACAGTTTTGAGGAGATGAATGTGGTTTGTCAGCCTATGGGAAAGATAGAGGAGCAGACAGCTGCACTTGGGAAAGATATTTTACAGGATGTCGAGATGGGTGTGAATGAAATGAAAGGAAGGATTTCTCTTTCCGGAAACAGGGCATTACTTCTCGCAGTCCCGTATAGTTCCGGTTTCCGGGCATACGTGGATGGACAGGAAACAGAACTTCTTCAGGCAAATACCATGTTTATGGGGCTGGAACTTTCAAAAGGAGAGCATGAAATCCGAATTACCTATTGTACACCGTATGCGAAATCCGGTGCATTTCTGTCTCTGATTGGACTTGCCGGATTATTGGGAATTATTGCTGCACAGAGAAAGAAGGGGAAATAGAGATGAAAGTATTATCCGTTGTTTTGCCTGCTTATAACGAAGAGCTGATGGTTGGAAAAGCCTGCAGGATTTTGAGCGGGATTTTGCATAATGCAGGGATTGCTTATCAACTGGTTGTAGTGGACGATGGCTCCGAAGATAATACCTGGGTGGAAATCCAAAAAGCAGGAAAAAAAGATAAAAATATTATGGGTATTCATTTTTCAAGGAATTTTGGAAAAGAATCAGCTGTGTTCGCAGGTCTGGCGCAGGCTGCAGGAGATGTGGTGGCTGTGATGGACTGCGATCTGCAGCATCCGCCGCAGACACTTCTTGAAATGTACCGGCTGTGGGAAGAAGGATATGAAGTGATTGAAGGGGTAAAAACCAGCCGCGGAAAAGAAAGCCTTCTTCATAAAAAAAGTGCAGGAGTCTTTTATGATATCATGACGAAAGCAACCGGCGTGAATATGCAGAATGCTTCTGATTTTAAGATGATGGACCGCAAGGCAGTTGACGCTATCCTGTCAATGCCGGAAAGAAACATGTTTTTCCGGGCAACTTCCTCCTGGGTGGGATTTAAGACAGCTTCCGTTGAATTTGAAGTGCAGGAAAGAACAGCCGGGGAATCCAAATGGTCAACATGGTCACTGATTAAATATGCATTTACAAATATTGTAGCTTTTACGACGCTTCCGCTTCAGTTCGTGACTGTGGGAGGTGCGGTTTGCTTTCTGTTTTCTATGATCCTGGGAATCTATTCTCTTGTGCAGTATTTTACCGGCCATGCAGTGGAGGGATATACAACGATACTGATTGTTCTTTTGCTGATCGGAAGTGCGGTGATGATGAGTCTTGGCATCATTGGATATTATATTTCCAGGATTTATGAAGAAGTGAAACGCCGTCCCCGGTATATCATCTCCAAAATTGTCAGGGGAGGCGAGGATATATCCAGCCAGACGAACCATGATGTAAGATAAAGGTTATTGTGAACAGTAACAGATAAAGTACAACAGGAAATGAAAAAAGGGGAACTGATATGAAGAAAATGATCAAAAAGCTCTATGAAAATTCCATAGTACGCTATGTGTTTTTTGGCGGATGTACCACGATGGTAAATCTTGTGAGCTTCTATATATTGCGTAAACTTCATATAGGATTGAATATCGCTAATGTAATTTCCATCATTCTGGCTATTTTGTTTGCTTATGTGGTGAATTCCAGATTTGTATTTCAGGATCATTGCGAAACGCTGAGAGATCATATCCGGCCATTTAGCAGATTTATCAGCGCAAGGCTGCTTACAATGGTGATAGAAGTGGGTGGAGTCTGGCTGCTTGTTGAGCTGATCGGTATGCATGATATGGCAGGGAAATTTGTGACACAATTTATTGTTCTGGTCTTAAACTATGTTTTCAGCAAATTTTTTGTATTTACAAGAAAGAGCGACAACTATTGTGATTTATAATCTGATATGATAAAATCTTAACAAATAGGTTTACAGATACGGAGGAAGTATTCATGAATTTGGATGAGACTATTTCACAGATCAGGCCACTGGATGAAGCAGCGATGATTGAAGCGCGCAGACGCTGGGACAGTATTGCCAAACCGCTTCATTCCCTTGGAAAAATGGAGGATCTGATCACAAAGATTGCCGGCATTACCGGAGAGACAAAGGTTGATATCGGGAAAAAAGGTCTGGTTGCCATGTGTGGTGACAATGGTGTTGTGGAAGAAGGAGTGACGCAGTCAGGACAGGAAGTTACAGCTATTGTAGCAAATAATTTCCAGGCGGGAATCAGTACCGTCTGTCTGATGTGCCAGCAGTTTGGGGTGGATGTGCATCCGGTGGATGTGGGAATGGTGACAGATACCAATGTCCGGACTGACTTAAAGGTTGCATACGGAACAAGAAATATGACCAGAGAACCTGCCATGACGCGGGAACAGGCGATCAAAGGAATAGAAGCAGGTATCGCAATGGTGAAGGAACTGAAGGAAAAAGGCTACCGTATGCTTGCCACCGGGGAGATGGGAATTGGAAATACGACGACCAGCAGTGCTGTGGCTTCTGTACTGCTTGATCAGCCGGTTGAGACGATGACAGGGAGAGGAGCGGGGCTTTCCAGTGAAGGTCTGAACCGAAAGATAAATGCAATTAAAAAAGCGATTGAAGTCAACAGACCGGATCCGCAGGACGCAATAGATGTTCTGGCAAAGGTGGGCGGATTTGATATCGCGGGAATGGCAGGTGTATTCCTTGGAGGTGCAGCTTTCCGTGTTCCGGTATTGATGGATGGATTTATTTCCTGTGTATCTGCACTGATCGCATGCAGGATTTGTCCGGCAGCGAAAGATTATATGCTTGCATCTCATGTTTCCAAAGAACCTGCTGCACATATGATTCTGGAAAGTCTTGGAAAAGATGCGGTTCTCCATGCTGATATGTGTCTTGGAGAGGGGACCGGAGCAATTGCGCTTGTGCCGTTCCTTGAGGTAGGAGCAAAGCTTTACAACAGCCTGAGTACATTCGAGGATATTCATGTGGAACAGTATGAGGAGTTGAAATAAAATGCTTGTGTTGGTGACCGGAGGAAGCGGCAGCGGGAAATCCGCATTTGCAGAAAATCGTGTGCTTTCCTTGGGTGAGGCAAAGAGAATATACATAGCTACCATGTATCCTTTTGACAAGGAGAGCCATAAAAGAATCGACCGCCACAGAGCAATGCGTGCGGGAAAAGGGTTTGAAACGATTGAGTGTTATACAGGACTTTCCCAAATTACACTGCCTGAAGATTGCGTGGTGCTTTTAGAGTGTATGTCCAATTTGACGGCAAATGAAATGTTTCAGCAGGAGGGTGCCCATGAAGATACGGTAAATGCGATCCTTTCGGGAGTACAGCATCTCAGGGAACAGGTACGTCATGCAGTGATCGTATCAAATGAGATTTTTTCCGAAGCAGTATCCTATGAAGGGGAAACCGGAATTTATCAGAAATTTCTGGGTGAGATCAATCAGAGAATCGCTGCTGAAGCAGATGAAGTTGTGGAAGTCGTTTATGGAATTCCTGTTTATCATAAGAAGATCAGAGCAGATATCATAAAGGAGGCAGAATGAATGAAAAGTCTCTGGAACAGTTTTAAAATTGCATTTTCCATGTTCTCTAAAATTCCCATGCCACAGGCGGAGTGGACAAAAGAAAACATGAAATACATGTTCTGCTTTTTTCCGCTGATCGGTTCTGTGATCGGTGGAGTGACCATGCTGGCGGCCTGGGCGGGTATTCGATATGGTTTTGACAGAACATTTGTAACAATTGTACTGGTACTGATTCCCGTGCTGATCACCGGAGGGATTCATGTGGACGGGCTGCTTGATACAGCGGATGCCATGAGTTCCTGGCAGGAGAGAAAAAGGCGGCTGGAAATATTAAAAGATTCCAATGCAGGTGCATTTGCGGTGATTACGGCTTGTGTTTATTTTCTTACGCTGTACGGTGCATACGCTCAGATCGGAGAGAATTTCCGCGCCCTTTGTGTGCTGAGCGCCGGATTTATGGTGTCACGCTCTCTGTCCGGTATGGGTGTTATTATGATCCCAAAAGCCAGGGAAGACGGAACAGTTGCTGAGTTTTCCAGAAAAGCACAGGACAGGACTGTACGGAATGTATTGGTGGTTTATCTGATCCTTTTGCTGATGCTGATGATTTATCTGCATCCGGTTTACGGTAGTGCTGCATTTATTGCTGCGGTTTTGATTTTTGCATATTACCGTCATATGGCATTAAAATATTTCGGAGGTACTACCGGGGATCTGGCCGGCTTTTTCCTGTGTATCTGTGAAGCGGGAATGGCTCTGGTAATTGCAGTTGTATCTAATTTTATGATTTATTGAGCAGGAAGAAGAATTGACATGGAAATGATTATTGGTGGAGCTTTTCAGGGGAAAAGTTCCTATGCGAAAGAACATTATCCGGGGATTGTCTGGGCTTCCGGTGATACTCTCACAGAAGAAGAGCTTTTTGCGTCAGACGCAGTCCTGGGCTTTCATGAATATATCCGAAAGGAAATGAAGGCCGGCAAAGATGTAAGCAGCCTTGCCGGCAAACTGATAAGGGAGAATCCGAATATCATCCTTGTGACAGATGAAGTAGGATACGGAGTGGTTCCGGTTGATGCATTTGACAGAGCGTATCGTGAAGCCGTAGGCCGTGTCTGTACGGAACTTGCGGCATTCAGTACCCGTGTGACGCGTGTGGTATGCGGAATAGGGACGGTGATCAAAGATGCTTAAGCTGTGGCTGATCCGTCATGGAATGACAGAAGGCAACCGGCATGGAAGATATATTGGTGTGACAGATGAAACACTTTGCCAACAGGGAAGAGATTCTCTTGCGCTGATGGCTTATCCAATGCCGCAGGCGGTTTATGTAAGTCCGCTGATCCGGTGTGCGCAGACAGCAGGAATTCTCTTTCCGGGAAAAAGCCTGCAGATCGTTGATGAATTGTCAGAGTGTCATTTTGGTAAATTCGAGAACAAAAATTATCAGGAACTTTCGGGAGATACAGACTATCAGGCCTGGATTGACAGTAATGGAACGGCGCCATTTCCGGGTGGAGAGAGCAGAGAAGAATTCCAAAGCCGTACTCTGAAAGGATTTCAGAAAGCAGTAAATGACTGTATCCGAAGAAATCTGGAAGATGCGGCACTGGTCGTTCATGGAGGGACGATCATGAATATTATGGAGGAATACTGTACGGTACATCGATCTTTTTATGAATGGCATGTAAAAAACGGCGGAGGTTATCTGGTGGAACTGGATAAGAGAGACTGGATCAATGGCCGGCGGGAATTGAATCTGTGTTATGCATTTATGGAGGGATGAATATGAATCAGAATTGGAACAGAGCAGATCTGAAAAGTAAAGCGAAAGAATCATTCAGGAAGAATTACTGGGCTTCGGTAATTGTTTCTCTGGTTATCCTGATCGTAACAGCAGGAGGCGGCGCAGGCAGCGGAAGGAGCGCATCCAACACGGTTCAGAAAACATATGATATGCAGACAGAGGCAGAGTCTTATAATGACACGCTGGATGAAACGATGGATCAGATGAAATCCTCCTTTGGCTCATTGGACAGACTGACGAAATGGGGAATATGGATGATCGTTCTGGCTGCTGTGATCGTAGCGGGACTTATTGCTTTTGTATTCAGTATTTTTATTGGCAATGTACTGGAAGTGGGAGGAAGGAGATTCTATATTGAGAATCTGTATTCCCGTCCCGGTGCGGGCAGAATAGGATATGGTTTTACCTGCGGTTATTACTGGAATGTGGTAAAAGTCATGTTTCTGCGGCAGCTGTTTATTTTCCTCTGGTCACTGCTGTTTGTGATTCCCGGAATCATCAAAGCATATGAATATTATATGGTGCCATACCTGCTTGCGGAATATCCGGATATGACGTGGGCTGAAGCATCAGAAAGAAGCCGTGAAATGATGCGAGGAAATAAATGGAATACATTTATTCTGGAAATATCATTCTGGCCATGGATCATTCTTTCTGCTGTTACACTCGGAATAGCGGGAGTTTTCTACGTAAATCCGTATGTGGATGCAACGAAAGTGGAACTGTATGATACACTTGCCGGAGGCGGAAGCCAGGGATATGGAAATAATTACAGTGGTCAGCAGTATTATTGATCAAGAAAACCTATAAATACTCAACGAGGAGCAGGCGGGAAAAGCTGCTCCTTTTTTCTTTAAGCTTTTAAAGAAAAGAAACCATTACATATCTAAAAAATAATAAGAATACCAAAATGATTTTGGAGTTTCTTATTGAAATACTGCAGAAAATATGCTACATTGATAGTATAAAATTCCCAAAAAAAATGGGAAAACCCAACAGTTATTAGATAAATTTTACAGAAATCAAATAAAAGGAGGAAAGCATATGCTTATTATTGGAAATGGAAGGCTGATTACACGGGATGCATCCAATGCGTTTATTGAAAACGGTGCAGTTGCACTGGATGGAAACACCATAGTGAAAGTCGGAGAGACAGAAGCAGTCAGAAAATCATACGAAAATGCGCAGTACATTGACGCAAAAGGCGGACTGATCATGCCTGCATTGATCAATGCACATGAGCATATATACAGTTCCTTTGCAAGGGGACTTAGTATCAAAGGCTATAATCCTCAGGGATTTCTGGATATTCTCGATGGAATGTGGTGGACGATCGACCGTCATCTCACACTGGAACAGACGAAGCTGTCTGCCTGTGCCACCTATATTGATTCGATAAAGAATGGTGTTACGACAGTATTTGACCATCATGCAAGCTTCGGACATATAACAGGATCCTTATCCGCAATTGAAGAAGCGGCAAAAGATCTTGGAGTAAGAACCTGTCTCTGTTACGAAATTTCCGACCGCGACGGGATGGATAAATCAAGAGAATCTGTGATGGAAAATGTGAATTTTATCAAACATGCTCTTGCAGATGACAGTGACATGATTGCAGGAATGATGGGAATGCATGCATCCTTCACGATTTCCGATGAAACGATGGCACTCTGCAATGAGCTGAAGCCGGAAGGTGTCGGTTATCATATTCATGTGGCAGAAGGAATTTATGATCTGCACCAGTGTCTCAAAGAACATGGCAAACGGATCGTAGACAGACTGTATGACTGGAATATTCTGGGACCGAAGACGCTTCTCGGTCACTGTATTTATATAAACGAACACGAAATGGATCTGATCAGAGAAACAGATACCATGGTGGTGCATAATCCCGAATCCAATATGGGAAATGCCTGCGGATGCCCGCCTACCATGGCTCTTGTTCACAAGGGAATTCTTACAGGACTGGGAACTGACGGATATACCCATGATATGATGGAATCCTGGAAGGTGGCAAATGTGCTTCATAAGCATCATCTCTGTGATCCGAATGCAGCATGGGGTGAGGTACCTCAGATGCTTTTCGAAGGAAACGCAAAGATTGCCAATCGTTATTTCAAAAAAGAACTGGGAGTGCTGAAAGAAGGAGCGGCAGGAGATGTGATCGTTGTGAAGTATGATCCTCTTACACCGATGAATGAAGGAAATATCAACGGACATCTTTTATTCGGTGTAAACGGCAGCATGGTCCAGACAACGGTATGCAATGGTAAAGTCCTGATGAAAGACCGTGAAATCCTTGTCTGTGATGAGGAGAAAATCATGGCAGACTGCCGTCAGGCAGCAAAAGAACTGGCAGACGATATCAACAGCGGCAAATAGTCCGGATTGGAGGTAATTATGAGTGAAAAAATGACCTGTATGCCTTTTGGCCAGCTGATGGAATGGGTACTTACGGAGTACAGGACCAAAGGTACTGTATTTGGAATACACAGAGCCTATATGGCAGATACTTCTGCAAAAATGAAGATTTTCGGCAGGAATCTGGAAACGCCGATCGGACCTGCGGCAGGACCGAATACACAGCTTGCACAGAATATCATTGCATCCTATTATGCCGGAGCACGTTTATTCGAATTGAAGACTGTTCAGAAAATGGATGGTGATGAGCTTGCGGCGTGCATTAACAGACCATGTATCCTGGCAGAGGATGAATGCTATAACTGTGAATGGTCTACAGAGCTTTATGTGCCCCAGGCTATGGGAGAATACATAAAAGCCTGGTTTGTCCTTCATGTGATCGCGAAAGAATTCGGCCTGGGAGATCAGGATGGATTTCAGTTTAATATTTCTGTAGGATATGATCTGGCAGGAATCAAAGAACCAAAGATGGATGCCTTTATCGAGAATATGAAAGAAGCGAAGGATACGCCGGTTTTCCGGGAATGCAGGCAATGGCTCCTTGACCATGTGGATCTTTTTGAAAAAGTGACAAAAGAGGACATTGAGGCGATCCCCTCTGCTATCTGCAATTCCGCCACCATCTCCACACTGCACGGATGTCCGCCAAATGAGATCGAGAGCATTGCGAATCATCTTTATAAAGAAAAACATCTGAATACCTTTATTAAATGTAATCCGACACTTCTGGGATATGAATTTGCAAGGAAGACACTGGATGACATGGGATATGATTATATCGCATTCGGCGATTTTCATTTCCTCGATGACCTGCAGTATCAGGATGCGGTCCCGATGTTCCGCCGTCTGCAGGCTCTGGCAGATGGGCTTGGACTTTCCTTCGGCGTGAAGATCACGAACACTTTCCCGGTAGATGTGACAAGGAATGAACTTCCCAGTGAAGAAATGTATATGTCCGGCAAATCTCTGTTTCCGCTGTCGATCTCCCTGGCTGCGAAGCTTTCCGGAGAATTTGACGGAAAACTTCGCATCGCTTATTCCGGTGGTGCTGATTACTATAATATTGACCGCATTGTCGGATGCGGTGTATGGCCGGTAACGGTAGCCACCACAATTCTGAAACCGGGCGGTTATCAGAGATTTTCCCAGATGGCTGAGAAAATCATGAAAGACGGAGTAGATGAATGGCAGGGAATCGATGTAGAAGCGCTGGAAAAGCTTGCGTCGGATGCCAGGACAGACAAACATCATCTGAAAAACATCAAGCCGCTTCCAAACCGCAAGAGTGAGCAGGAAGTTCCGCTTATCAACTGTTTTACGGCACCCTGTCAGGAAGGATGTCCGATTCATCAGGATATTCCGAATTATGTGGAACTCTCCGGTGAGGGGCGTTACACAGATGCACTCCGTATTATCCTGGAGAAAAATGCGCTTCCGTTTATCACAGGTACGCTGTGCGCTCACAACTGTATGTACAAATGTACCCGTAATTTCTATGAGGAGCCTGTAAATATCAGGGGAACCAAATTACTTGCCGCTCAAAATGGATATGAGGAAGTGATCGGAGAAATCAAAGCGGGTGCTGACAATGGAAAGAAAGTTGCCGTTATAGGCGGAGGTCCTGCAGGTATTGCCTCTGCATATTTCCTGGCAAGAGCCGGCGCTGCTGTGACAATTTTTGAAAAAGAAGCAAAACTGGGCGGAGTCATCCGTTATGTAATCCCGGGATTCCGCATTCCGGATGCGTTTATCGACAAAGATATTTCCTTTATTGAAAAGATGGGAGTGGAAATCAGGACAAATACAGAAATCACTTCCATTGCAGATGTGAAAGCGCAGGGATATGATGCAGTTATCGTTGCCACAGGTGCAAGTACGCCCGGCGCAGTCCGTCTGGAAAAAGGTGAGACTGTGAACGCACTGAAATTCCTTGCCGGGTACAAAGCTACCGGCGGCAAAGTCAGCCTGGGCAGAAATGTCGTTGTTGTCGGCGGAGGAAATACCGCAATGGATACTGCAAGAGCGGCGAAACGTACCGAAGGTGTGGAACATGTTTATCTGGTATACAGAAGAACCAAACGATATATGCCGGCAGCGGAAGATGAACTTCTGGAAGTTCTTCATGAGGGAATTGAATTCAGAGAACTGCTTGCACCTGTCAGTCTTGAAGATGGAAAACTGATCTGCAGGAAGATGAAGCTTGGAGCCGTGGATGCTTCCGGTCGTGCCGGAGTGACACAGACCGATGAGATCGTGGAAGTTCCGGCAGATACTGTGATCGCAGCGGTCGGAGAGAAAGTACCCGCAGATTTTTATGAAGCAAATGGCATCCATGTGAATGAACGGGGCAAAGCAAAACTTAATCCGGCAACTCTTGAAACAAATCTGCCGGGGATCTATCTTGCAGGTGACGGTGCCGGAGGAGCGGCTGCCATCGTGGAAGCAATCCGTGATGCCCAGATAGTTTCAAAAGCAATTCTCGGTGCAGAAGTTGTGAAAGATCAGCAGGTATCGGGAACAGAGGAAGGATGTTTTTCCAAAAAGGGTATCCTTCTGGAATGTAAAGACGCTGAAAAAGAAAGCGACCGCTGCTTAAGCTGCAGTAAAATCTGTGAGAACTGTGTGGATGTATGTCCGAATCGTGCCAATATCTCTATTAAGGTACCCGGAATGGATATGAATCAGATCATCCATGTGGATTATATGTGCAATGAATGCGGCAACTGCAGAAGCTTCTGCCCGTATGCGGGTGCTCCTTACAAAGATAAATTTACCTTATTTGCAAATGAAGCAGATATGGCAGACAGCACAAATGACGGATTTACCGTAGTGGATGCATCCGCTAAAAAATGCAGAGTCCGTTTCCTCGGAAATATAACAGACTGCAAGGCAGATGATCCTTCTGACAAGCTGTATGAAGGTCTTCGCAGACTCATCTGTGCTGTGATTGATGATTACAGTTATTTACTGAATATCAGATAACTGTCTGTAAGCAGAACATCTGTCAGGATATCACCGTGAATGTACTGAGCAGACAAAAACGTGAATGATTTGTAAACCGAGGCTGGTAACATACAACCAGCCTCGGTTTCTATCAATCATTTATGGAATGATCCATATGGGATAAAACCTGAAAAGATATCTGAAAATCTGCCGGAATGGATGGGAAGGTGAAAATATGTATACGTTTTTTGTAAATGGCGAAAAAAAGACAACCGAAAAAAAACAGACACTTCTTCGTTTTCTGCGTGACGAACTGCACCTGACTTCCGTGAAAGATGGGTGCAGTCAGGGAGCATGCGGAGCATGCACGGTGATCATCGACGGAGAAACGTGCAAGTCCTGTGTACCCACAACAGACCGTCTGGAAGGCAGACATATTATTACTGTGGAAGGTCTGACGGAGTGGGAATCCGGGGTGTTTACCTATGCCTACGGGGAGGCGGGAGCAGTGCAGTGCGGCTTTTGTATCCCGGGTATGGTCATTTGTACAAAGGCTCTGCTGGATAAGAACCCGGATCCGACAGATGAAGAAATCAAATATGCTCTGAGGAATAATTACTGTCGCTGTACCGGCTATGTTAAGATCATTGCAGCCGTAAGGCTTGCAGCGAAAATTATGAGAGAAGGGAAAATCCCGCCTCCCGGGGCAGACGACTGGAAGATCGGTTCCCGCGTTCACAGACTGGATGTTGAAGAAAAAGTGTGCGGCACAGGAAAATATCCGGATGACTATTATCCGGAAGGGATGTGTTACGGCACTGCACTGAGGAGCAGATATCCCAGAGCACGGGTATTGTCCATTGATACTTCTGCTGCAGAAAAAGTTCCCGGGGTAGTGGCTGTTCTTACGGCTAAAGATATACCAGGACAGAATAAGATCGGTCACATCAAGCATGACCAGTATACCCTGATTCCAATCGACGGCCTGACGCATTACCTGGGAGATGCCATTGCCCTGGTAGCGGCAGAGGACATGGAAACAGCAGAAAAAGCAAAAAAACTCATAAAAGTAGAATACGAGGTACTGCCGGCAGTTCATAACATAAAAGAGGCAGCAGCTCCGGATGCGCCGAAGGTATTTGATGAAGAAGCTTCCAATATTCAGGCTCATAAATATGTGAGCCGGGGTAATGCCAAAGAGGCTATCCGAAAATCCGCCCATGTGATCACACGTCATTTTGAAACACCATGGACAGAACACGCATTTCTGGAACCGGAATGTGCAGTTGCCTGTGTGGAAGAAGACGGATTTGTGAAAATCATTTCCACAGACCAGTCGGCTTACTGTACGATGAACGAATGCAGCATGGTCCTTGGAACGGATAATGTGAGATGCGAAAATGCACTTGTGGGCGGAGGATTTGGAGGAAAAGAAGATATGACCGTCCAGCATCATGCCGCGCTGATCGCATATCTTACCGGAAGACCGGTGAAGGTGCGGCTTACACGTGCGGAATCCATATTGATCCATCCCAAACGTCATCATTTTGAGATGGATTTTACGATGGGATGTGATGAAAACGGTAAAATTATGGGAGTAAAAGCGAAGGTACTTTCGGATACAGGTGCATTTGCTTCTCTTGGAGGACCTGTTCTGGAACGTGCCTGCACACATGCAGCCGGTCCCTATGCCTATGAAAACTTTGAGATTGAAGGAATTTCTTATTATACCAACAATCCGCCTGCAGGAGCATTTCGCGGATTTGGAGTAACGCAGACATGCTTTGCTACGGAAACCCTTCTGAATATGATGGCAGATGAAGTTGGAATCAGCCCCTGGGAAATTCGCTGGAGAAATGCAATACGCCCGGGTGGTGTCCTGCCTAACGGTCAGATCGTGGATGAATCCACAGGACTTGCAGAGACACTGGAAGCGGTCAGAGAAGAATATGACCGTGCAGTAAGGGAGGGCAAGCCGGTCGGGATTGCCTGTGCCATGAAAAATGCAGGTGTAGGAGTGGGGATACCGGACTGGGGCCGTGTAAGACTTCTGGTGGAGGAGGATGGGAAGCTGCACATTTATTCAGGTGCTTCCTGTATCGGTCAGGGACTTGGTACAGTACTTGTTCAGATTGTTGTAACCAATACTGATTTAAAACGGGAAGATATCGTTTATGAGCGCAGCAATACCTGGAATGCACCGGATTCCGGAACCACATCCGGTTCCAGGCAGACTCTGGTTACCGGAGAGGCGTGCCGTCGTGCCTGTGAAAAACTGATGGAGGTCCGGTCCAGGGGAAAGACGCTTGCTGAAATGGCGGGTATGGAATTTCAGGGAGAATATCTTGCAAAGACAGATCCTCTTGGCGCAGATGTACCGAATCCGGTATCCCATGTTGCTTACGGTTATGCCACTCAGATGTGTGTATTAGATCCGAAAACCGGAAAAATCGAAAAAATAATTGCAGCCCATGATGTTGGAAAAGCAATCAATCCATTATCCTGCGAAGGTCAGATAGAGGGTGGTGTTGTAATGTCTATGGGTTATGCATTAAGAGAGCGGTATCCTATTGATGAAAACCTGAAGCCGACAGAAAAATACGGTGCTCTTGGTTTGTTCCGTTCTCATGAAATACCGGAAATCAAAGCAATCGTAGTGGATAAGCCGGGGTTAAATGTAGCCTGTGGTGCCATTGGAATTGGAGAAATCACTTCCATACCTACGGCACCGGCAATAGCGGACGCGTATTTCCGACTTGACGGGAAGCGGCGAACCAGTCTTCCTCTTGAAGGAACTCCATATGGAAGAAAGGGGGAGTGATGATGGCGAAAAAGAAATTTCCATTTCGTGCGGCGGTAGTTGCCTGCAATGGCGGATGCCGAAGAACCCAGACCCCCGGATGTGAATATGGCTGTATTGGATGCGGCAAATGTCAGGAGGCATGTAAATTCGGGGCGGTTCATCTCAATGAGATCGGTGTTGCCCAGGTGGATGAAGAGAAATGCATTGCCTGCGGGAAATGTGCGAAGATCTGCCCGCAGCAGGTGATCCATATTCATGAATGTGCGAATTATATTGTAGTGAAATGTTCCAACAGAAATAATGGAAAAGATGCCGGGAAAATGTGCAGTGTAAGCTGTATCGGATGTGGAATCTGCGAAAAAACATGTACGGCTGAAGCAGTGAAGGTTCAGGATCATCTTGCAGTGATCGACGAGGCAGTCTGTCTTGGCTGCGGCATGTGTGCTGTGAAATGTCCGCGTCATGTGATCATTGACCAGCGTGGAATCCTGACAGCAAAGTATTGAAGGAAGGTGAGGCATATGGTTGGAAAAAGTGTTCCAAGAGTTGATGCTTACGATAAGGTTACAGGACGTGCAAAATTTACAGATGATCTGATTCTGGATAAATGCCTGGTTGCGAAAATCTATCATGCAAAGATCGGCAACGGAATTGTCAGATCCATCGATACAAGTGAAGCAGAAGCACTGGAAGGTGTAGTAAAAGTAGTGACATTTAAGGATGTTCCGGATCACTGTTATCCCACACCGGGCCATCCATGGTCAGTGGAACTGGCTCATCAGGACATTGCGGACCGCAACATTCTTACAGGAAGAGTACGGTATTATGGTGATGACATAGCAGCAGTTGTTGCCGAGGATGAAGTGACTGCATCCCGGGCTCTGAAACTGATCAAAGTAGAATATGAAGAGTACCCTGTGGAGATTCATCCGAGAAAATCCATGTACGGCAGCCGTCCGCCCATTCATCTGGACAAGAAGGATAATGTTCTTGCCCGGAGCAATTACTTTATCGGAAATGTGGAAGAGGGATTGAAACAGTCAGAAACGGTTGTGAAGCGGAGCTATAAAACTCCGATCGTCCAGCACTGCCATATTGAGAATCCTATTTCCTATGCCTATATGGAAAAAGGCAGGATCGTGATTGTAACCTCCACGCAGATTCCCCATATTGTCCGGCGTGTTGTGGGACAGGCGCTTGGAATCCCGTGGGGCAAAGTCCGCGTGATCAAACCCTATATCGGCGGTGGCTTTGGAAATAAGCAGGATGTGCTTTATGAGCCTTTGAATGCGTTTCTGACCACGCAGGTGGGCGGCAGACCGGTGAAGCTGGATGTAAGCAGAGAAGAGACTTTCTGCAATACACGAACACGTCATTCCATTGAGTATGATCTGGCTGCAGGTGTGGACAAAGAGGGACATCTTCTTGCAAAAGATATGATGGCTTATTCCAACCAGGGAGCATATGCATCTCACGGACATGCAATTGCAGCCAACGGTCTGACTGCATGGCGTCTGCAGTATGCATGTCCGAATATCCGGGGAGAGGCTTATACGATATATACCAATACCCCTGTCGGCGGGGCAATGAGAGCGTATGGAATTCCTCAGGCTTCGTTTGCCATCGAGTGTTTTATGGACGATATTGCCGGGGAAATTCACATGGATCCTCTGGAGTTCAGGCGCAGGAATCTGATCCGGGGATATTATGAGGACGCTTATCTGAAACCGATCGCTGCGAATACGAACGGCATTTTTGAATGTCTGAAAAAAGGCGCGGATTATATTCACTGGGAAGAAAAACGCAGGGAATATTCAGATCAGACCGGATATGTACGCAGAGGTGTGGGAATGTCCTTGTTTTGCTATAAAACAGGTGTGTGGCCGATCTCCCTGGAAATTGCAGGTGCACGGCTTGTACTTAATCAGGATGGAAGTATGCAGCTTCAGCTGGGAGCTACAGAAATCGGTCAGGGAGCAGATACGGTATTTTCCCAGATGGCAGCGGAAACGCTCCATATGGATGTAGAGGATATTCACATACAGTCTTTCCAGGATACAGATGTAACACCTTTTGACACGGGAGCTTATGCTTCCAGACAGTCTTTTGTGACAGGGACAGCAGTGCGCCAGTGTGCGGAACTGATGTATCAGAAAATCCTGGATTACGCAAAGACCCTTCTTCCCAATGAGACCCGTCAGCTTTCTCTTGATCACGGATATATTTATGCACAGGGAGAGCCGGTGATCTCTCTGGAGGAAGTAGCCCAGGAGAGCTATTACAGCCTTACCAATTCCTCCGCGATCACTGCTGAGATTTCCACTCAGGTGAAGAAAAATACCATTGCTACCGGCTGCTGCTTTGCAGAAGTGGAAGTAGATATAAAGCTTGGCAAAATTAAAATCCTGAATATCATCAATGTTCATGACAGCGGAAAGCTGATCAATCCTCAGCTGGCAGAAATGCAGGTCCACGGCGGAATGTCCATGGGTATGGGCTATGGACTCAGTGAACAGCTTCTTCTGGATGAAAAGACAGGAAGACCGCTGAACGGAACTCTGCTGGATTATAAATTAATGACAGCTCTGGATACACCGGATCTGAAGGCTGATTTTGTGGAACTTGACGATCCCATGGGACCTTATGGGAACAAAGCACTGGGAGAACCGCCTGCTATTCCATGTGCTCCTGCAATCCGAAACGCAGTCCTTCATGCAACCGGGGTTGCTTTTCATGAGATTCCGCTGACTCCGCAAAGGCTGATCGAAGGCTTTGTGAAGGCAGGTTTACTTTAGAAAGGGGGATCCGGCGATGTATGATATCGAAAACTATTATAATGCCTCAACAATAGCAGAAGCAGTGGAGCTTTTAAAGGAGCATCCGGATGCCAGAATTATCTCCGGAGGAAGTGATGTTCTGATCAAAATCCGTGAAGGAAAATTTGCGGGAACTTCTCTTGTGAGTATTCGTGATATAAAAGAAATCAAAGGTGTAGAACGGATGGAATCAGGGGATATCTATATTGGAGCGGGAACTGTCTTTTCCCATATTACGAAAGATCCTGTTATCAGGAAATGGATTCCTGTACTGGGAGAAGCGGTAGATCAGGTGGGCGGACCTCAGGTACGCAACATCGGGACGATTGGCGGCAATATCTGTAACGGTGCTGTAAGCGCTGACAGTGTGCCGACACTGTTTTCCCTGAATGCCCTGCTGCGCCTGTCGGACGGAAAAGGCGGAAGGACGGTCCCGATCAGCCGGTTTTATCTTGGACCCGGCAAAGTAGATCTGGGGCCGGGAGAGATCCTGACCCATGTGGTGATTCCTGAGCGGGAATATACAGGATATCATGGCCACTATATCAAATATTCCATGAGAAATGCCATGGATATCGCAACATTAAGCTGCAGCGTTGTAAGCAGAATTGATGCAGAGAAGGGAATCCTGGAAGACATCCGCATTACATTCGGTGTGGCTGCACCGGTTCCTTACCGGTGCATAAAAACAGAAACAGCGCTGAAAGGAATGACTGTAGGTGAAGAACTGTATGATGCAATCGAAAAGCTGGTACGTGAGGAGATCAATCCAAGAGATTCCTGGAGAGCTTCCAGAGAATTCCGTCTTCAGATCGGAGGAGAAATTGCCAGACGTGCCCTGATCCGCACAGCAGAATTAGCAGGAGGTGACCGTTCATGAAAAAACAGATGCAGCTTGTACAGTGTACTGTAAATGGCAAAAAAGTAGCAGAATATGTAGATGTCCGGGAATCCCTTCTGGAAATGCTGCGCAACCGGCTGGGCCTGACTTCTGTTAAGAAGGGCTGTGAAGTGGGAGAATGCGGCGCATGTACCGTCATTATTGACGGGGAAACCATTGACTCCTGTATTTATCTTGCAGTCTGGGCGGAAGGCAAAGACATCCGGACTCTTGAGGGACTTGAGAAAAACGGGGAACTTACCAGAATCCAGGAAGCCTTCATCGAGGAAGGGGCAATTCAGTGCGGTTTCTGCACTCCCGGTTTTGTAATGTCTGCAACAGTTCTTCTGGAAAGAGGCGAGAAGCTGTCCAGAGAAGCCATAAAAAAACAGATGTCCGGAAACCTCTGCCGCTGCACAGGATACCAGAATATTATCAATGCAGTCGAAAAAGTAATGAACGAGAATACAGATCTGAAGAAGGAAAGAAAAGAAACAGGAAAAACCGGAAGTGGAAATCCTGATAACAAGGAATAATCAATGCAAGAGGACTTGAAAATGGAACAGAAGAATCTGGTAATTGTCCGTGGAGGCGGAGATCTGGCCAGTGGAGTTATTTACAAATTATATCAGTGCGGATACAGAATTCTGATTCTGGAATGCGAAAGACCAAGTGCAATCCGCAGGGAAGTTGCATTCTGTGATGCAGTGTACGACGGCGTAAAAGAGGTGGAAGGTGTCCTCTGCCAAAGGATCAGTACTGCAGAAGAATGCGAACATGTATGGAAACAGGGGGAAATACCGCTTATTGTGGATGAAAAAGCTTCTGTGACCAGCCAACTGCATCCTGCCGTCCTGATTGATGCCATTCTTGCCAAAAAAAATCTTGGCACCTCAAAAGACATGGCTCCTGTGACCATCGCGCTGGGCCCCGGGTTTGAAGCCGGGAAGGATACACATTTTGTAGTCGAGACGAAACGCGGTCATAATCTTGGAAGGATTATCAAAAACGGTTCTGCGATCCCGAATACAGGAATCCCGGGCATAATCGGAGGATATGGCAAAGAGCGTGTCATACATTCTCCGGCATCCGGCAGAATTCATAATATTTCACAGATCGCAGATTTTGTGGAAAAAGGGCAGATGATCGCCATGGTGGATGAAACTCCGGTGACTGCTTCTCTGACAGGCGTATTGCGCGGAATCATCCATGACGGCTATGAAGTTTTTCAGGGAATGAAGATCGCCGATATTGATCCGAGAAAAGAAGAGAAGCAGAACTGTTTTACCATATCAGATAAGGCACGCTGCATTGCAGGCGGTGTTCTGGAAATTTTACTCTCAAAGGGGGTGCTGCCCTGATGAACATTCCGCAAAGTTTTCTGGAATTGTTGAAAATTGATGTTGATCGTTATCCTGTGATCGCTGTAGTAGGGGGCGGAGGAAAGACCAGCCTGATCTTCCGTCTGACCCGGGAACTGAGAGAAAAAGGAAAAACAGTGATTGTTTCCACTACAACCCGCATGGATTATGAGCCGCTGCGGCCTTTTGCTCCGGATGGAAATACAGAAAAAGTCCGAAAAGATCTTAAAGAGCATGGATATACCATTGCTGCACACAAAAACGAAGACAGCAAAATAAGCGGTCTTACAGAAGAAAAATTAATGGAACTTAAGGAAATCTGTGATGTCATGCTTATTGAAGCAGACGGTGCAAAACACCTGCCGATCAAAGTACCTGCCGAATGGGAACCGGTCATACCGCAGTTTGCGGATCTTGTGATCAGCGTTGTGGGACTGGACTCTCTGGGTAAACCGATAAGAAAAACCGCTCACCGTATGGAACGCACCGCTGATTTTCTCAGAAAAAGTATGGACGCGCCCATTACATCGGAGGACATAGTGAAAATTGCTTCTTCTATCTGCGGTCTGCTGAAAAATGTGGAAGATCGTGTATACAGAGTTTATCTGAATAAAGCGGATGTTCTGGAAGAACAGGAAACCGCAGAGGAAATTCTGGAAGAACTGGAGCAAAGGCAGATCATTGCATCATTCGGAAGTATTGAATTCCCCGGTACGATACAGGATGACGTACATGCACCAGGTAATTTCATAACTGAGGAGGCGGACGCATGAGAATCTCATTGATCATGCTGGCAGCAGGGAACAGCCGGCGCTTTGGTTCCAACAAGCTTTTATTTCCGGTTGATGGAAAACCGATGTATCAGATAACCCTTAACCGGCTTCTGCAGGTAAAAACCGATCTTGAACAGGAAATCACGTGTGCTGTTTCAGTTGTTACCCGATATGAGGAAATCAGAAAAGCTGCATTAAAAAATGGAATTCAGGTGATCCTGAATCCTCATCCGGAGAAGGGGATTTCCTCTTCCATCAAAATAGGACTTCAGGAAAATCTGGATGCGGATGCCTGCCTCTTTGCAGTTTCCGACCAGCCATGGATGACCGCCCGGACCATAGAAGCCATGATCCGGGCTTTTCTTCTTTCCGGAAAGGGAATCGCCTGTGTCTCCTTAAATACAACAGGAAAAACCGGCAATCCCTGTATTTTTACGAAGCCATATTACACGGAACTTCTGGAACTGGAAGGAGATACCGGAGGCAAGAAAGTCATTAAACGCCATCCGGAGGACACATTTATCTTTGCAGTGGAAGATGCAAAGCAGCTGGAAGATCTTGATGTGCCGGATATGGAGTAATTCGCTTAGTGAACTAAATAGAAAATACTCAGTGCACAATAATTTCTGTATTTATGAGAAAAATCATTGACAGATATAAAATAAATGATATAATAGAAACAAACATATGAATACATGTTCATATGAAAGAACGAAGAATAAGAAGGGAGAACAAATCTCATGAAAAAAACTTATAAAATTGACGTAGACTGCGCAAACTGTGCAAATAAGATGGAAGAAGCCGCCAGGAAGACAGAAGGTGTAAAAAATGCAACTGTAAACTTCATGACCCTTAAGATGATCGTAGAATTTGAAGAAGGACAGGATCCTAAAACTGTAATGCAGGACGTACGAAAGAACTGTAAGAAAGTAGAAGACGACTGTGAAGTTTTCCTGTAACTGCAGACCGGTGACTGTTCAGCTGCAATAAATGGAAATACGGAACAGACACGTTGATGAAATAAAATACCTGCCCGGCAGGAAAGAAGGTGGAACTGTGAATAAGAAACAGAAAAAAGTTTTGATACGGATTATAACAGCAGCATTTCTTGTGGTCATATTCTCAATGCTTCCGGTGGATGGTTATCTGAAATTTGTTTTATTTATGATTCCTTATCTGGTGATCAGTTATGATATCCTGAAAAAAGCATTAAAAGGAATCAGGAACAGACAGGTATTTGATGAGAACTTTCTGATGGCTGTTGCAACAGTAGGTGCGATACTTCTGGGAGATTATAAAGAAGGCGTTGCAGTAATGCTGTTTTACCAGATCGGGGAATTGTTCCAGAGCTACGCTGTTGGCAAAAGCCGTAAGAACATCAGTGAACTTATGGACATTCGTCCGGATTATGCCAATATCGAACAGGACGGTCAATTGGAAAGAGTTGATCCGGATGAGGTGGAGATCGGAAGTATCATTGTGGTACAGCCGGGGGAAAAGATTCCAATTGACGGTGTCATAACAGAGGGAAAAACCACTTTGAATACAAGCGCTCTGGCCGGCGAGAGTCTTCCGCGCGATGCACAGCCCGGTGACGAGGTTATCAGCGGCTGTATTAATATGACAGGTGTGCTGAAAATCAGAACAACTAAAGAATTTGGCGAATCAGCAGTATCAAAGATTCTTGACCTTGTTGAGAATTCCAGTTCCAGGAAATCGAAATCTGAGAATTTTATTTCAAAATTTGCCAGATATTATACGCCGGCTGTCTGCTGCAGTGCACTGGCACTGGCTTTGCTGCCGCCTTTGGCAGGACTGATTATGGGAGCTGCACCACAATGGGGAGAATGGATTTACAGAGCACTGACATTTCTTGTGATCAGCTGTCCATGCGCACTTGTCATCAGTATTCCGCTCAGCTTCTTTGCAGGAATTGGTGGTGCCGGCAATGCCGGAATTCTGATAAAAGGCTCCAATTATCTGGAAACACTTGCCCGGACAAAGTATGTGGTATTTGACAAGACAGGAACCCTGACGAAGGGAATATTTGAAGTGAGCGGTATTCATCATAATTCTATGGAACAGGAAAAACTTCTGGAATTTGCCGCCCTTGCGGAAAGCTTTTCAAACCATCCGATCAGCAGAAGTCTGAAGCAGGCCTATGGCAAAGAAATTGACCAGTCACGTGTGACAGATGTGGAAGAGCTGGGAGGAAAAGGAGTAACAGCAAAAGTAGACGGAATTCTAGTTGCCGCAGGAAATGCAAAACTGATGGAATATCTGAAGATTCCATATCAGGAATGCCATCATGTGGGAACCTTAGTGCATGTGGCTATTGACGGCGTGTACGCAGGTCATATTCTGATCTCGGATATGGTGAAGCCTAATTCTGCAGAAGCAGTTTCCAGGCTGAAAAAGAGCGGCATCAATAAGACCGTAATGCTGACCGGTGATGCAGACAGAGCAGCACAGCAGGTTGCAGAAAATCTGGGTGTTGACATGGTATACAGCGAACTTCTGCCCGCAGATAAAGTGACAAAAGTGGAAGAATTGCTGAATAGCAAAGGACCTAAAGAAAAACTGGCTTTTGTGGGTGATGGTATCAACGATGCGCCGGTTCTTTCCAGAGCAGATATTGGAATTGCAATGGGAGCTCTTGGTTCTGACGCTGCAATTGAAGCGGCGGATGTTGTTCTGATGGATGATGACCCTCTGAAAGTTGTAAAGGCGATCAGGATCGCCAGAAAGTGTCTCAGGATTGTATATGAGAACATCTATTTTGCAATTGGAATCAAAGTAATCTGCCTGATTCTGGGAGCTCTTGGAATTGCCAATATGTGGGCGGCAATTTTTGCAGATGTGGGTGTCATGGTAATTGCAGTGCTTAATGCAGTTCGGATATTATTTGTTAAGAAACTGTAACTGTTGGTTAGTATAAAAGTATCATGAAGTGCGGAGAAATCCGGTAATTAAAGGGGTCAAAATCTATTTTGGCCCCGACATTATTATTGATAAGAAAGCAGGGATCAGATTGTCAGAAATAGAAAAATTGGTTGAAAAAGAAAATATGTGCTGTGATGCAGTGGAAGTTCATGAAGAGCTTCTCAAAATTGTAAATGAGACAATGCCGGAAGAAACAGAACTGTACGACCTTGCGGAGCTGTTTAAGGTATTTGGAGATTCTACCAGAATCCGTATTCTGTTTGTTTTGTTTGAAGCAGAGGTCTGTGTCTGTGATCTGGCAAATGTGCTGAATATGACTCAGTCTGCCATCTCTCATCAGCTTCGCATCCTGAAACAGAATAAGCTTGTGAAAAGCAGGAGAGAAGGGAAATCTATCTTTTATTCCCTGGCAGATGACCATGTGCGGACGATCATTGCCCAGGGACGGGAGCATATAGAGGAATAGATATACAGATTCACGAAGGAGGAAATGTATGATATACACGGGATATGAAATATTGTGGCTTTTTTTTGTATGCTCATTCCTTGGATGGGTTCTGGAAACGGTGGCAGGAGCTCTGAAACAAAAGCGATTTGTGAACAGAGGCCTGGTAAATGCGCCGTTTTGTGTCATTTATGGTGTGGGCGCTGTGATAATCACTGTTTTCTGCCAGGAACTGAGCGGCTTCTGGCTGTTTGCTTATGCAGTGATTCTGACCACATTGCTGGAATGGACAGCGGGACATCTGATAGAAAAAATGTATCATGAACGCTGGTGGGATTATTCCGGACTGCCTCTCAATATTGACGGATATATTTGTGCGCCGGTATCTGCATTATGGGGAATCCTTGCACTGATCATGATGAAATGGGGAAACGGACTGATTTTGGAACTATTCCATCTGATTCCTGACCTTCCGGGAATAATCCTGATCTGGATACTTGCTGCAGGGCTTGGACTTGATATGGCGGCAACACTGATCATCATGTCCGGTCGAAGCAAACGGATGGAACAATGGGAAGCTGTGGATGAATGGCTGACCGGAATCAGTTCAAAGCTTGGCAGAAAAATCTATTCAAATGTTGACGCACGTATTCGCAGAGCATATCCCGAGGCACATATTACAAAGAAAGAAGAAGCAAGGCCTGATGTTTTTGCATACGGATGCAGCTTTGACAAAATCATCTGGCTTTTTGTGATCGGAGCATTTCTGGGAGATATTACGGAAACAATTTTCTGCAGGGCAACTATGGGCGTCTGGATGAGCAGAAGCAGCGTAGTGTGGGGACCGTTCAGCATTGTCTGGGGCCTTGCCATTGCTGCGGCGACACTGCTTCTTTACAAATACAGAAACCGGTCGGACAGTTATCTTTTTATCGTGGGAACTCTTCTGGGCGGAGCATATGAATATCTTTGCAGTGTCTTTACAGAAATTGTATTTGGAAAAGTGTTCTGGGACTACAGTGAGATTCCCTTTAACCTTGGAGGAAGGATCAATCTTTTGTATTGCTTTTTCTGGGGAATTGCTGCGGTTGTCTGGATCAAGATTCTGTATCCGCGTGCTTCTTTTCTTATAGAGAAAATTCCGGTAAAATGCGGTAAAATACTGACATGGGTGCTGATCGTCTTTATGTGCTGTAATATTATCGTGTCCTGTATGGCTCTGATTCGAAGTGACCAGCGCTCCCGCGGCGTGGAGGCTCAGCATGGATGGCAGCAGACCATGGATGAACGGTTTGGTGACGAACGGATGAGGAAGATTTATCCAAATGCAATTAATACTGAATAAAGTATGGATATTATCGATAAACAGCAATACTTACCAATAGTGAATAATACATAACAGAAAACAGGGTTGACAATCAGGAACAGGAATTATATACTTGCATTTGAAATAACCTATTCAAATGATAGGATTAAAGAAAAGGAATGCAGGAATATCTGCACATGATGACTATATGAAAAAAGCACTGATTGCGATGAGCGGCGGAGTGGATAGAGAAAAGAGCTGCTGTTCTCTGGATGACGTGGAGGATGCCAGAAGCGTCTGTTACCGAATCGGGATACGGTATTATGTATTTAATTTTTCAGAGAGATTTAAAGAAGATGTAATGGAACGCTTTGTCAGAGCTTATGAAAATGGCTGTACACCGAATCCCTGTATTGATTGTAACCGTTACCTGAAATTTGATAAACTTTTCCAGCGTATGAAGGAAGTGGGAAGAGATTATATTGTCACAGGACATTATGCACGTGTGGAATATGACGGGGATAAGCGGCGGTATTTGCTGAAAAAGGCTCTGGATGACAATAAGGATCAGAGTTACGTGCTTTATACGCTTACCCAGGAGCAGCTTGCCCATGTATCCTTTCCTCTTGGGAAGCTGACGAAAGATCAGGTACGGGATATTGCTAAGCGACATGGTTTCATCAATGCACGGAAGCATGACAGCCAGGATATCTGTTTTGTTCCGGATGGGGACTATGCCGGTTTTATTGAAAAATATACCGGACATGAATCTGTTCCCGGAGATTTTGTGGACAAATCCGGGAACATTCTCGGGAGACACAAAGGGATTATCCATTATACGCTTGGACAGCGAAGAGGACTTGGAATACCGCCGGCAAGCCGCCTTTATGTATGCGGGATCAGTCCAAAAACAAACCAGGTTGTTCTGGGAAAGGAAGAAGAACTCTTCTCCTGGGAACTGACAGCAGGAGAGGTAAATCTAATATCCTGTGAATCCCTTCCGGAACCTGTGAAGTTAAAAGCAAAGATCCGCTACCGCCATCCGGAAGAACCCGCAACAGCATGGCAGACCCCGGACGGCAAACTCCATGTAAAATTTGACCGGCCACAGAGAGCCATTACAAAAGGCCAGGCTGTGGTCCTTTATGATGGAGATGAAGTTATTGGAGGCGGAGTGATTGAATAAAGAAGTATCACCTGGCTTGTCTGAACTTGAAAGGAGTACCATATGGAACAGATTGTAAAAGAACTTTACGAACTTCAGGATAAGGAATATCAGGCTTTTCATGCGAAGCTGATTCCGAATATTGATTCAGAGTGTGTGATCGGAGTGCGGACACCTGCGCTTCGGAAATATGCAAAAGAATTAGCCGGACGGCCTGAAGCGGCAGAATTTCTGAAGGAACTGCCCCATAAGTATTACGAGGAGAATAATCTTCATGGTTTTCTTCTCCCGTTATTATATAAAAACGTTCCGGAATTGCTGGAGCAGCTGGATCTGTTTCTGCCATATGTAGATAATTGGGCAACCTGTGATATGATGTCGCCAAAGGTTTTTAAGAAAGATCTTGCTCTTGTATATGAAAGCGTAAAAAAATGGCTGAAAAGCGGGCATACTTATGAAGTACGCTTCGCAATCGTGACTCTTCTTGGATTTTATCTGGATGAAGCTTTTAACCCGGAGATGCTGCAGCTTGTGGCTTCGGTAAAATCAGAAGAATATTACATAAAAATGGCGGCTGCCTGGTATTTCAGCATTGCACTGATCAAACAGTATGATACAGCAATCGAATATATCAAAGGGCAGCGCCTGGAAACCTGGACACATAACAAAGCCATTCAAAAAGCAATCGAAAGTTACCGTATTGATGCAGACAGGAAGGAATATCTCCGCAGTCTGAAGGTAAAATCATTAAAGTAAAAATGATGCGGCAAGTGCGACCAGCGGGATGGTAATAATGGAAAACACGGTTGTAAAGGAAAAGATTTCCGATGCATAAGTATAATTGTCATTCAGCCGGATACACATCATTGTGGTAGTGGCGGAAACAGGGCATGCAGAAGCAATGAGAGTCGTGTATGCAACAGTATGCTCAAGGCGTAATACCCACAAAAAGAGAAGTACACCAATCGGAACTGCAATGAGTTTCACAAAACTTACCCAATACAGACGGACATGTGTAAAAATGCTTTTCAGGTCTGTCTGTGCAAGGGAAAAACCGGCAATCATCATAGCGACCGGAGTATTCATATCTGCCACATACTGCATGGAATCAAGCAGAACTGCCGGTATTTTTATTTGCGCAAAAAACAGAGCCATAGCAGCCAGTGTGGCTATGACAATGGGGGAAAGGATTCCTTCTTTCAGACATTTGGGATCAATCAGGAACGAAAACAACCACTGCGGGACTCCCGGAAGATCGCGCAGTGGCCGGTTATGATTGTATCAGTTGAATTTGTGTTTGGCAGCATCTTCCTCTACCAGGCGTACGGTTTCGCCGGAAGGATTGGAGATGACTGCTGCTGCGATGACTTCGCAGGGCGGATTCTGGCGGATACTGTCAACTGCGGCAGTTACTGCTGCAACATCACCGCTTAAAAATACGGTGGCATGTCCGCCGCACTTGGTATTCCATGTACGGAAGGATACATCTGAGGTCTTCAGCATCTGATCCACAACGAGAATCGCATTGCTGCTGCCAAGAACCTCTACTAATCCAAAAGCTCCATAAGTCATATTTATTTCCTCACTTTGTCATATGATTTGGTGCGCTGATGAAAATCAGCAGCAATTATTTGTTGATAGTCATGTTCAGTGCGATTTCCGTATCTTCAGTCGGAGATGCAATGACTGTATGATGAACTATTTTTGCCAGAGGTCTGGCTGTTTCCAGTGCTACTTCCATAGCAGCATTTACATCTGAAACAGAACCTCTCATTTTTACGCAGGCACCGCTTTTGAGACGGTTACGTTCAACACTCTGGATTTTTACGTTTGCTGCCTTGGACGCAGCATCAAGGGCTACGAAGCAGGCAACCAGGTTATCCAGCTCAAAAACACCTACTGCCATACCATTATAATTTTCTGCCATAATACCTCCCAATTTCCCATAAATATGTGGATTTTTTTTAAGTATAACTGTTTTGGCAGAAAAATACAAGAAAATATGCATATTCCGGGAAAGTTTCTATACAGAGAAAAAGATAAAAAAGTTCTCATTTTCCGAAGGAAATGCTATAATGAAGCCAATTGTGAGAGGTGAAAGAGAATGAAAGTACATAAGACTGATTTTTCAACGGGAAACGTGTACAAAAATATCCTGGAAGTTGCGGTTCCCATGACCATTGCCCAGCTTCTGAATCTTTTATACAATATTGTCGACCGTATGTATATCGGAAGGATCCCTGAGGAGGGGACTCTTGCCCTGACAGGAGTGGGGCTTTGCTTTCCGATTATTACACTCGTCACTGCTTTTACCCTTCTGTTCGGGAATGGAGGAGGACCTTTGTGTGCTATGGAACTTGGACGTGGCAACGAAGAGGAAGCAGAGAAATTAATGGGAAATACATTTTCCATGCTGATTCTGGCAGGGATCATACTGATGGGCGTGGGATTTGCTTTTTATAAACCGATACTTTATCTGTTCGGGGCAAGTGATGTGACTTTTCCCTATGCAGGTTCCTATATCAGGATTTATCTCCTTGGTACGATATTTGTTATGCTTTCTCTTGGAATGAATCCATTTATTAATAATCAGGGATTTGGAAATATAGGAATGTTAACGGTTCTGATCGGGGCTGTATTTAATATTATCCTTGATCCTCTTTTTATTTTTGTGTTACGGATGGGAGTCAGGGGTGCAGCTGCCGCGACGATCATATCCCAGTTCTTTTCTGCTGTCTGGGTATTGAAGTTTCTTACAGGCCCGAAGGTATCACTGCGTCTGAAACGCGGAGCAATGAAAGTTCAGTGGAAAAGAGTGAAAAACATTATGGCCCTTGGTGTGTCAGGCTTTATCATGGCTTTTACCAACAGCCTTGTACAGGTGGTCTGCAATGCAACTCTGCAGGTATATGGCGGAGATCTGTATGTAGGAGTTATGACGGTCCTGAATTCTGTAAGGGAGATTTTTACCATGCCCGTGAACGGTCTGGCGAACGGCGCGTCTCCGGTAATGAGCTTTAATTATGGAGAGAAAGCATTTGGAAGGGTAAAAAAGGCAATCGGGTTTGTGACGGTGGTGTGTGTCAGTTACACAATGTTGGCCTGGGGAATTCTGAAAGTCGTTCCGGAAGTTTTTATCAGACTTTTTAACAGCGAGCCGGAACTGATCTCCAGAGGAATACCGGCACTTCATATTTATTTTTTCGGCTTTTGTTTTATGGCTCTGCAGTTTACCGGACAATGCGTGTTTGTGGCACTTGGAAAATCAAAAAAGGCCACATTTTTCTCTTTATTCCGTAAGGCAATTATCGTAACTCCCCTGACGATCCTGCTTCCCCGTATATCGGCGCTGGGTGTAGACGGTGTATTCTGGGCGGAGCCGATTTCAAATCTGATTGGAGGATGTGCATGTTTTTTCACCATGCTTCTGACAGTATTGCCGGAACTGAAAGAGAATAATATCAAAGGGAAAAGAGAATAAATGTCAAAGTGAATAGAAAATGAAATAAGCGAAATGAAATATACAAATGAAAACATAACGAAGTAAATGAAATCTTGCGGCAGTAAATAAAATATGCTAGAATACCAGTGTTTTGTAAGTTAATAGAGGAGAGGAAATAACTATGGCAGTTTTTCAAGCATTTCGTGCATTAAGACCAACACCGGAAATGGCACAAAAAGTAGCTGCGCTTCCCTATGATGTTGTGAACAGGGAAGAGGCCCGGGCAATTGGAGACGCAAATCCCTGTTCATTTCTTCACGTGGACCGCGCTGAGATGGATCTGAGTCCAAAGACGGATCTGTACGATGCAAAAGTATATGAAAAAGCCCGTGAAAATCTGCAGAAGATGGAAGCGGACAGAATCCTGGTACAGGATGAGAACCCATGTTATTATATTTATGAATTGACCAGGAAGGGGAAAACTCAGACAGGGATTGTCGGCTGCAGCTCCATTGATGATTATATGAACGGAATTGTAAAGAAACATGAACTGACAAGAGAAGACAAAGAACAGGACAGGATCCGCCATGTAGATGTATGCGATGCAAACACAGGTCCTATCTATCTTGCATGCAGATATACAGATACGTTGCTTGCATTGCTGGAAGCATGGAAGCAAAGCCATCCTGCCGTTTATGATTTTGTGGCAGAGGACGGAATCGGACATCGTGTCTGGGTAATCGATGAGGAAGAGAAGATAGAGTGCATACATCAGGAATTTGAAGGGATTTCCTCAATTTACATAGCAGATGGACATCACAGAGCTGCATCCGCTGTAAAGGTAGGTTTTAAGAGAAGGCAGGAACATCCGGACTATACAGGAAGAGAAGAGTTCAATTATTTTCTTTCTGTGGTATTTCCATATGATCAGCTTACCATTCTTCCGTACAACCGTGTTGTACGTGATCTGAACGGCCTTAATGAAAAGGCATTTATCGGAAGTCTGAAGTCTAATTTTGAGCTGATGCTGATGCCGGGATTTCCGTGTAAACCGGTTGAGAAGCACTGTATTGGTATGTATGTGGGCGGAGAATGGTATCATCTGAAAGCCTGGACGGATGTTTACGAAAAAGAAGACATAGTGGGACAGCTTGATGTGTCTGTACTTCAGAAAAAAGTACTGGCTCCTGTTCTTGGCATTGAAGACCCGAGGACGGATCAGAGAATCTGTTTTGTGGGAGGAAGCCATAAGCTCAGTGAACTGGCGAAGATCGCAGATGAAACAGGCGGAGTGGCTTTTGCCATGTATCCGACTTCTATGGAAGATCTGATGACCATTGCGGATGAGGGCAAACTGATGCCGCCGAAATCCACCTGGTTTGAACCGAAGCTTCGCAGCGGCCTGTTTATTCACAAGTTATCTTAAAACTGCAAGGCAGTTAAAATCAGCGATGGTAAGAAGTCCCCGTCCTGCCGTAAAACGGATTCTGTAAATCATCAACAGAATCCGGTCAGCGGCAGGACGGGGACTTTTGTAAAAATCATACTTCAACAATATGTCCGGTTTCTTTGTCATAGCGGCAGTATCTGCCGTTGGAAGAAATGAAAGGCTGATAGCTGTCATTGCGTACATCTTTTACATAAACGATGCCGGTAGCAATCATCTGAACCAGCGAAAAGCGTTCGCTCAGACTGGATATCCATTCATATGTTTTGTTTTTGGAGGAATCAGCCATGAGAAGATTGTAACCGTCTTCGCATGCCTCCAGTGAAAAGTAAACCTTTTCGGATTTGCCGGGATTATCGAAAACCTGACTTGTGATATAGGAAGAAAAGTTCTTTTTAACAAATTCCCGGAAAGTTTTGGCAGTATAGGTAATACCTGATACTTCATCAGTGATTCTGTCACCTCTGTCCAGACGTGTCTTAATAATCCGAAGCACCTCAACAGACCAGTTGATAAATGAAATACTGCTGTACTCCATGCATTCCAGCAATGTGCTTATCAGCTGTCTGGACAACACGCTGGAATGGATTGCTTCATTGTACAATTCCTGATTCATAATATACCCTCCGATTCTTAAATGGTTTATGCGTGAACTGTTGCAGCAGTACCCCATTTACTGCTGAATTACCTGTTTCTATTATAATTCTTCGATATGCCAATTGCAAGAAAAACTGACGGTTCAGCATAATTTACTGTTTTCAGAAAATAACAGGTGATGATTGTCTGTTATTGTTGCTTGAAAAAAATGGCAGGATATTGTATTCTTTTCATAGAGTTTGTCTTAGTTAGATTCAGGAGGAAAAACAGATGGAAATCCAGGAAGAATTTATTTCAGGATTCTGCCGTACCTGCAATGGGACGCAGACGGTATGCTGTGAGTATGAGGAGCTGGAGGGACGGAAGGTTCTGAAGTTTATGGATTGTGCTCATGAGAACTGTATGCATCATGGTGCGTGTGAAATATTTAAAGAAGCACATGGGCTCGAGAGAATATAGAAGATTTCTGCAGGAAAAATACAGTTATGTGCAGGCTGAGAAAGGATTTGAATTTTATGAGCGGAGAAGAACGCAGAAAGGAAATAGTGAAATATATTGCGGCTGGCAATACCCCTGTTTCCGGTACAAAATTAGCAGAACACTTTTGTGTGAGCAGGCAGGTGATCGTACAGGATATTGCATTGCTTCGGGCAGAGGGTACAGAAATTTTTTCCACGAATCGCGGATATGTCTGCAGGCTGCATGACAGGGTAAAACGAGTATATTATGTTCATCATGATAACAGCAGGATACAGGAGGAATTAAATCTGATCGCAGACAACGGGGGCAGTGCCGAGGATGTGTTCGTTGAACATGAAATTTACGGTGAGCTGCGTGCTGAACTGAAGGTGGATTCCAGGAAGAAAGCTTCGGACTTTGTCAGAGAGATTGCATCCGGTAAATCCAGCCCGCTGAACACGATCACATCCGGATACCACTATCATACTGTATCTGCGGAATCAGAAGAGATTCTCGATGCAATAGAGAAGGAACTGAAAGAAAAGGGTTTTCTTGTCATCTGACAAAAGAAATAAAGCAATGAAATATAAGAAAAGAGGAAAATGAGATGGGATTAATCAGAGCGTTTACAGGAGCAGCAGGCGGTGTACTGGCGGATCAGTTTAAGGAGTTTATTTATTGTGATGCAATGCCTGCGGATGTCCTGGTTGCAAAAGCACATAAAAAAGTATCCAGAAGATCCGGCAACAGAGGATCAGACAATATCATCAGTAATGGCTCCGTGATCACTGTAAATGACGGACAGTGCATGATCATTGTGGAGCAGGGCAAAGTGGTCGATATCTGCGCGGAACCGGGACAGTATACGTATGATGTGTCATCTGAACCGTCTCTGTTCTGCGGAGATCTGGGAGAGGGTGTTCAGAATGTGTTTTCCCAGATCGGCAAACGTTTTTCTTTTGGGGGTGAAGCACCGGTTGATCAGAGAGTTTATTTTGTGAATACCAAAGAGCTGGTCGGCAATAAATATGGTACACCAAGCCCTGTACCTTTCCGTGTGGTGGACAGCAATATCGGTCTCGATATTGATATTTCCATTCGCTGTTTTGGAGAATACAGCTATCGGATCGCCAATCCGATTTTGTTTTATACGAATGTGTGCGGCAATGTTGAGGAAGATTTTACAAAAGAGGAAATTGACGGTCAGCTGAAAAGTGAACTTATGACAGCGCTTCAGCCTGCATTTGCAAGAATATCCGAAATGGGAATCCGTTACAGTGCTCTGCCTGGACATACTTCAGAGCTTGCGGAGATCTTGAATCAGGTTCTTTCCTCTAAATGGAGCGGACTTCGGGGGATTGAGATCGTTTCCCTTGGAATCTCCAGCATGAAGGCATCTGAGGAAGATGAAGCAATGATCAAGGAACTCCAGAGAAATGCCGCTTTTCGTAATCCGACAATGGCAGCTGCCCATATGGTTGGCGCACAGGCTTCGGCGATGCAGGCAGCAGCCTCCAATCAGAATGCAGGTCCGGCTATGGCATTTGCAGGAATGAACATGGCGGCAGGTGCAGGCGGAATGAATGTACATGATCTTTATGCTATGGGTCAGGCACAACAGCCGTCACAGCCGGTACAGCAGGTTTCGCAGGCATCCGGCGCGGCTGCATGGACATGTGAGTGCGGAAATGTGAATACAGGCAGATTCTGCAGTGAGTGCGGCAGGCCGAAACCGACCGGAGAATGGATCTGTTCCTGCGGTACAGTTAATAAAGGAAAATTCTGCAGCAACTGCGGAAAACCAAGGTCGTAAAGAAGTGAGGTGATCCACCATGGATGTTGTAAACTATCAATGTCCGAACTGTTCTGCCGGGCTTACCTTTGACAGCAAAACGCAGAAAATGGTCTGCGAATTCTGCGGAAGCACTTTTACAGTAGAGGAGCTGGAAGCACAAAAAGAACTTCAGCAGGCAAAAAGTGAGCAGACGCAGCATTGGGACGGATTTCATCCGGAACAGTGGCAGAGTTGTGATATGGAAGGGATGAGAGTATGGAACTGTCCTTCCTGTGGTGCGGAGCTTCTTGCAGAAGAGACCGCCGGTGCAATGAAATGTCCATATTGCGACAATCCGATGGTTATGCCGCAGCAGTTCGAGGGCATGTATCTTCCGGATTACATTATTCCTTTCAAAAGATCCAAAAAAGATGCTCTTGAAGCTCTTAAAAAGCATTATCTGAACAAACCGCTCCTTCCGGAAGTATTTAAAGACGAGAATCATCTGGAGGAAGTGAAAGGGATGTATGTGCCTTTCTGGATGTATGATCTGGAAGGGACAGGTACATTTACATATGAAGGCGCGAATATCAGAGTTTTTGAGGATAGTAAATACACTTACACAGAGCGGAGTATTTTTCATATCATGCGTAAGGGCACTATGAAGTTTCAGCGTATTCCCGTAGATGGTTCCAAAAAAATCAATGACACGATGATGGAGTCCATAGAGCCATTTCATTATGATGATCTGGAGCCGTTTCAGATTTCCTATCTTTCCGGTTATCTGGCAGATAAGTATGATGTGGAACCTGACGAGCTTACCGGCCGTGTTCACGATAGAATGCAGACCAGTATGGCTGAAAGCTTCCGTGAAACTGTCATAGGATATGATGAAGTGCTTCAGAAAAGCGGCAATATGCATATCTCGCAAAAGGGCGATGTGAAATATGGCCTTTTTCCGGTATGGTTTTTGAATACGAAATGGAATGGAAAACAGTATACTTTTGTGATGAACGGACAGACCGGAAGAATGACGGGAGATCTGCCGATAGGTAAAGATCTGCTGGTTTCCTACTGGCTGAAACGCCATATTCCGCTGACTCTTCTGATGACAGCAGGTGCAGTTGCGCTGAGACTGCTCGGGGTGATCTGATATGAGGAAAATACGTACTTTATTTGGAATATGGATGCTTTTTGTATGCTTTTGCCTGTCTTTTCGTCTGACAGTATATGGCGGAAACAATATTTCCCGTGTATATGACCGGTATGATATTCTGACAGAGGAAGAAGAGGATAAGCTGGATCATGAGCTGCAGGAAATCTATGATACCTATGGTTTTGAGGCAGTGATCCTTATTTCGGAAGATATCAGAGAAGATGAACGGACGTATGCTGCTGAATTTATGCAGTTAAATGAAATCGGGTATGGTGAGATAAAAAATGGGATGTGTCTTTTCAACCAGCCGGGATGCAGAAATATTACGGTTGTATTTCGAGGGGATGCGCAGTACACATTCGATACAGATATCCAGGACATGTTGCTGGATGACTGTACGAAATATCTGAAACAGGGAGATTATTACGGGGCATACGACGCAGTTCTTCAGGATATGAAAGGCGGACTGAAGCGCTGGGCGCAGGGAAAATCAGTACGGCCTATGGATATCAGCGGTGAGGGAATCCTGGGATTTACTGTAAAAGCCTTTCTGTTTTCTCTTGTAGTAATGGCAGTCCCTGTTCTGCTCATGACACTATATCAGAGAGGAAAAATGAAGACATTCGTGCAGCAGAGCAATGCGGATGCCTATATGCAGAAAGACGGCGTGCACCTGGATGCACATAAGGATATCTATATACGGACAATGAGAACAAGAACAGAAAAGACGTCAAATGATTCCCATTCAGGAGGCGGCTCCGGCAGTTTTACCAGCGGTGGTGAGAGTTTTTCCGGTTCCAGCAGGAATTATTGAACGGAATATGAAGAGCAAAAAGAATGTTAAGAGCCGTTATTCATCTTCGAATAACGGCTCTATTTGATATTTTGCGGACAATGTCCGTAGGGAAAAGAGATTATTTATTAACATCGATATAGCTGTAAAGAGTATATTTGGAAATACCGAAATAATTAGCTACTTTGTCACCGGATTTGGTGATCAGAAATGCGCCGGAATCGTTCAGAAACTGGATGGCAGTTACTTTATCCTCTTTGTTCATGAGCGCGACAGGCTTGCCGACTAATGCTACTGATTCTTCAATAAGATGCTCAAGAAGGTCGTTCACGCTGTGGGTAATTTCTTTGGGCTTTTCTTTTTGGTCAAGGGGTGTGACAAGAGAGTGCAGTGCGCCTTCGATCATGGTAAGCCTTGTAATATCGTAGTTAATACCAAAGACATAGTGCAGGGAACCGTCATCATCATGGATATAAGAGGTACTGCATTTGAGGATCTTGCCGTCAGATGTCTTCATCAGATAGCCGGAGCGGTCTTTAAAATCTCCGGGATTTTTATTTGTATGGCGAATGGCATCAAATACTGCATCAGATGGACCTTCTCCAACAGAACGGTTGGTTACATGCCCGTTCTCAATGTGTACAATGGAATGTTCCGGATCCTTGGTTTTCAGGTCGTGAATAACAATTTCGCAGTCAGGTCCGAACTGAGCTGCCAGTGCATGTGCAATCTGTTTTAAAATATCGAGTCGTTTCATAAAACTCCTCCTTATGAATTTACCAGGCTTTTGTCTATGAATAATATAACACAATTTTTTCCAGATAAAAAGATTTTTTACAAAAAAAATATGTTGTACTAAATAAAATTCTGAAAAGTAACCGGAGCAGGTTGTAGAGAAGAAGATTTGATGGTATATTGTAATTAGTCAGCAGGTAAGATCCTTGATAAGAAAGGAGGAGACTATGAAATACTTATTAAAAAACGGTACTGTTGTATCGGGAGAAAAAACAGAAAAACAGGATGTTCTGATTGAAGGAGAAAGGATTGCAGAAGTTGGAGTGAATCTGCAGGAACACGATGCCTGTGTGATGGACATGACAGGAAAATTATTATTTCCTGGATTTATTGATGCACACACACACTTCGATCTTGAAGTAGCCGGAACAGTAACCGCAGATGATTTTGAGAGCGGAACAAAAGCGGCTGTCTGCGGAGGTACGACTCTTGTGATCGATTATGCGTCTCAGGACAAAGGCGGCGGAACTTTAAAAGAAGGTCTTGAAAAGTGGCATAAAAAGGCTGATGGAAAATGTTCCTGTGATTATTCGTTTCATATGTCCATTGTTGAATGGAATGAAAAGACAGAAGAAGAAATTGAAGAAATGATCCGTGAAGGAATCACGAGCTTTAAACTTTATATGACCTATCCAGCCATGATGGTTAATGACTGTGATCTGTACAAAATTATAAAAAAACTTAATGAATTCGGATGTTTTGCAGGAGTTCACTGTGAAAATTCAGGTGTGATCGATGCTCTGATCTCTGAAGCGAAGGCTGCAGGTCGTCTTGGACCGGAAAATCATCCCCTTGTAAGGCCGGATGACATGGAGGCGGAGGCGGTACATCGCCTTCTGGTGATCGCACGTCAGGCAGATGCCCCTGTAATGGTTGTTCACCTGACGAATAAAAAAGCATACCATGAAATTATGAAAGCAAGAGAATGTGGTCAGACGGTTTATGCAGAAACATGTCCTCAGTATCTGCTGCTTGATGACAGCGTATATTCAGAACCGGATTTCGAAGGGGCTAAATTTGTATGTGCTCCTCCTATACGTAAAAAGACGGATCAGGAATGTCTGTGGCAGGCATTGGCGGAAGATAAAATACAGACAGTGGCAACGGATCAGTGCAGCTTTACAATGGAGCAGAAAGCTCTGGGAAAAGACGATTTTACTAAAATACCGGGAGGCCTTCCGGGTGTGGAAACGCGAGGAACGCTTCTCTATACATATGGAGTGCGTGAAGGAAGAATCACGCTGGAACAGATGTGCCGTCTGCTGAGTGAAAATGCTGCAAAGCTCTATGGTGTTTATCCTCGCAAAGGTGCGATTCTTCCCGGAAGTGACGCTGATATCGCAGTGATCGACCCGCAGATGGAAAGTATTATCTCCGCAAAAACTCATGCATATCGAACGGATAATAATCCGTTTGAAGGTTTCCCTCTTCACGGAGGAATTGACAAGGTATTTTTAAGGGGGCATCTTGCTGTAGATAATGGAAAGCTTGTGGAAGAGAAGCTGGGAAAATACATTTATCGCGGTAAAAAGCAAATCTAAAAAAACAAATCTAAAAAGCAAACCTAAAAGGCAATTATAAAAAGAAAACACGGGGTGTCTGCGAAAACAGACACCCCGTGCTGCATTATACCATGATGTAAATAATCGGCTTTACGGTATACGGGTGATTTTTATAAGTTCACATTGATCTTCTGTTCTGCAATTTTGTGTTTTTTTGCATAACCGGTCAGAATCAAAGTGAGGGCGCCGTCGCCTGTTACGTTGCATGCTGTACCGAAGCTGTCCTGAAGCGCGAAGATAGTAAGCATAAGAGCAGTACCGGCATCGTCAAATAACAGAACGCCTGTGATGATTCCAAGGGATGCCATAACTGTACCGCCAGGAACGCCAGGTGCCCCGATCGCAAAAATGCCGAGAAGCACACAGAAGAGGATCATGGTTCCAAGTGAAGGAATGGAGCCGTAAAGGATCTTGGAAATAGTCATACAGAAAAATACTTCTGTCAAAACGGAACCGCAAAGGTGAATATTTGCAAACAGCGGGATACCGAACTGAACCATATCTTTGCGGAGCGGTTTTGCTTTGCCTGCACTCTGAAGTGCAACTGCAAGAGTTGCTGCGGAGGACATGGTTCCGACAGCAGTAAGATATGCCGGACCGTAATGTTTCACAACTTCAAGAGGATTCTCGCCGGAGTAAATACCTGCAAGGACATAGAGCAGAGTCATCCAGATAAAGTGTCCAATGAGAACGATTACGATTACCTGAAGGAATACAGGAAGCTGTTTGGTAATGGATCCTTCATATGCAAGGGCACAGAAAGTGAAGCCGATGAATACAGGAAGAATCGGGATGATAATTCTTGTTACCAGTTCAAGAACGATTTTCTGGAATTCATCAAGAATGCCGGTGATTACTTTAGCTTTGGTCCAGGTTGCTGCAAGACCGATCATTACAGAAAATACCAGTGCACTCATGACAGGCATGATCTGCGGGATAGCAAGCTCAAATACCAGATCGGGAAGCTCTTTGAGACCTTCTACATCTGTCACGATAGAAAGATGAGGAATGAGTCCGTATCCAGCTGCCATTGAGAACAGTGCCGCTCCGAGAGAAGAAGCATATGCGATTACAATAGCAACACCAAGCATGCGGGAAGCGCTGTTTCCGAGCTTTGTAATGGATGGAGCAATAAAACCAATGATGATCAGAGGTACGCAGAATGTGATCACCTGTCCAAGGATATATTTCAGAGTAACCACAACATTCAGAAGTGCTTTGGTAATACCGGAGCTGTCTGTAGCATTGAGAATCAGTCCGGCAATAATACCGACAATAACACCGACCAGAAGCTTAAACGGCAGACTGGTAAAAAAACTATTTTTCTTCATAAAATAATCCCCCTTCATAAGGATAAATCCTATATTTTTATTCACAAAAAAGTCTGTTAAATTGTAATAACCGGGAAATCAGCATTCCTGGTTGATATCCACACGATCGATCATGACATTCAGGATCTCCGTGTCTGTTCCGCGCATGCCAACGCGGCCTATGTAACCCATACTTTTGATAGTTTCTTCCACATCACCCTTGATGATTCCCTCACCGGGAAGGAAACTTTTATTCTGGATGCTGAGGTGAAACGCCATAAGTGCTGCATCCACAGAAGAAGCAATCTTGGCAGCACAGGATGGCTTGGCCCCGTCACAAACAATACCGCCTACGTTGCCCAGAGTATTGATGATTGTCAGAGATACCTGCTGATAATTGCCGCCGTACATATAGGTGATGCCTGCACCGGCACCGCATGCGGCACTGACTGCACCGCAGTAGGCAGAAAGACTGCCGATATAGAATTTCTGATGAATAGCGATCAGATTGCTGACAACAAGGGAACGGAATAATTTTTCACGTGACACTTCCCATTCCTCAGCGTATACAATGACAGGCAAAGATACCGTCATTCCCTGGTTGCCGCTGCCGGAATTGATGACAACCGGCATGGAACAGCCGCCCATTCTGGCATCGCTTCCGGCTGCTGCTCTGGCACAGGCTCTCGTGGTTACGCTTTTGCCCCATACATGCATGAGAGTCTTGCCGATCTGAGCGCCGTAATTATTATCCAGTCCTTCCTGAGAAATTGCTGTGTTCATTCTTACCTGACGATCAATAATTTCTTCGATATCCTCCATTTTTACTTCGTTGGCAAAATCAAGGATATCCTTAACCGTGAGGGTGGATTTGTCCACGCCTGCGTCCGTATCCTCAGCCTCAACGGGCTGCTCCTGCAGAATCCGGCCGTCTTTCACGATTCTGGTAATGTTGGTGTGATGGTTCACAATGGTCACTTCTGCGGAATGTTCACCTTTGATGACTTTTGCCACTATGTACAGGTTTGCGACATTTTCGGCAAGGGAACAGGAACAGATGTGTTTTGCCGCCAGTTCCTTCGTCTTCTGGATATGTTCGGGAGTGATCTCCTCCAGAACTTCCAGAGCTTTGTCTGCATTGCCGCCTACTGCACCGAGAATGGCTGCCACATCGATGCCCTTCATTCCGCCGGAATTAGGAACCGTGACACCTTTGACATTCTTGATGATATTGCCGCTGCAGCTCATTTCGATCCTGTCAGGGAATTCGCCAAGAATCTGACGGGCCTTGGCAGAAGCATAGGCAATGGCAATCGGCTCCGTACAGCCAAGCGCGGGAACCAGCTCATGCTTAAGAATGTTCAGATAGTTTGCATAAAGTACAGAATCCATCTCGTCTCTCCTCTCCGTTTGTTTCATGTTTATACATGTGCATTTATTATATTATAATGGCAAAAAAAGCACAACCTTTTATTAATATTTACAAAATCTGCTTTTCCTGATATTGTATTAATGTATTAATATGTCGGCATTTGACAGATAATGTAATATATCATCGTATTGACATCTATATAAATTGTCAGTAAACTGAGTGATATCAGACCAGATGACAGGAGTGGCGGATAGATGTATAAGGATATTTACCGGGTACTGGAACGGACAGGAAGAGTAAAAACTGCAGTGATCCTTTCCGGAGAAATGAAAGGATGCCGCTGTATGGAGAAGGATGGAGAATGGATTACAGGCGACAGGGACTGGAATCCCTTTCTGGAACAGATGAATGAGACAGCGGAGACCAAGATCATAAAAGCGGGAGAAACGGAGATACTCGTAGAGATTTTCTGTAAAAGTCCGCGGCTTATTATCTTAGGAGGAGGGCATGTATCGTGTCCGACAGCCAAAATCGGAAAGATGCTGGGATTTCATGTGACGGTTATGGACGATCGTGAGGAATTTCTTACCAGAGAACGTTTTCCGGAAGCAGATCTTCTGATAAAAGGAAGCTTTGAAGAACTTTCTGAGAAAATACCTGTTTACGAAAATGCATATTATGTAGTGGTTACAAGAGGACATAAGGGTGATACAGTCTGTGCACGCCAGATTCTCAGGCGGCCCTATGTTTATTTCGGAATGATCGGAAGCAGGACTAAAGTGCGCCTTACCCGTGAAAACCTGCTGGAAGATGGATATACGGAAGAACAGATTGATACAATTCATGCACCTATAGGGCTTCCTATCGGCGGACAGCTTCCTGAAGAAATTGCAGTCAGTATCACAGCAGAAATCGTACAGGAAAAGAACCGCAGGCAGACTTCTTTTGTGGATGAGAAAGTTGCGGAGGAAATCCTTAAAGGAAGACATGGTGTACTGATGACAATCGTTAAGAAAAGCGGTTCCTCTCCACGTGGAGTGGGAAGCAGGATGTTTCTTGATGAAAACGGTAATTCCTGGGGAAGTATCGGTGGAGGAAGTGTGGAATTTGAAGCAATGAAGCATGCATCTTCTGTAAAAGACACAGAAATCCGTAAATACGGCCTCTCTGTAAATGATGACAGAAATCTCGGAATGGTCTGCGGCGGAAGGGTAGAGATACTGTTTGAAAGAGTATAAAAAAGTACTTGCGCAACATAGTAGAAATAAGGTATAGTGAGTAGTATGAATGTAACTGTTCCGTGTATATGGAGATACGGGACAGATACCAATGAATTTTGCTTGAAAGACAGCGATGTGTTTTCAAAGGAGGAAATATCATGAAAAAATGTGGACTGCTGATTTTGCTTCTGGGACTGATGTTCTGCGTTCCAGGATGCGGTTATGATACTGGTGGAGAGGATCCGACAGTTACGATCATTAAAGCAACACCGACACCGGAACCGACTCCGACTCCTGAAGTGACTCCGACTCCTGAAGTGACTCCAACACCGGAACCAGTGATCGAGCAGACAGCCAGTGGTGTTAATATTGAGAAAAAAGACGGAATTTATGTTGCTGCTACAGATCTGAATCTCCGTGATGACTGCAGCGCAGAGGCGAACTTTATTACTTCTGTACCGGCAGGAACAGAGCTTACCAGCACAGGTGTCAGTGATAATGGCTGGATTCAGATTTCCTATAACGGAACGACCTGCTATGCAAGCGGTGACTATGTGACAGCAAAGGATACGTCTGCTGCCGCTGAAGAAGCACAATAAATAATCATAAACCTACAGGAGAAGGAATTGGAACTTCCCTGATTAAAAAGCAAAAACTGAGGATGATGTCCTCAGTTTTTTGCATATTTATGAACCTGATACTATTCAGGATACACAAGACGGTCCGGCTTTATGTCGTACAGAACTTCATTGAGATATCTGTCCGCAAGATATTTCGCCATTGGAAGATTCATATCAAGATAATTGCCGCAGTCTTTGGCAGAAGCGCCCGGAACATCACCTTCAAAGTCACGGATAAATTCAAAGGTTTCGATCATAAGCGGAACAATATCTTCGGATTTATAATCACCGTTGAGGAGAAGGTAATTGCCTGTGCGGCATCCCATTGGTCCCCAGTAGATCATTTTCGGGCCGAAAACAGGATGATTGCGAAGAAATGTGGCAGCAAGATGTTCGATCGTATGGAGCTCTGCAGTGTTCATGACAGGCTCTTCATTAGGGGAAGTCATGCGGATATCAAAAGTGGTGATAACAGTATCCCCCGCCGGATCTTTGCGGGAAACATAAATGCCCGGCTGAAGCTTCAGGTGGTCTATGGTAAAACTGGTGATTTTTTTCATAGCAGATGCCTCTCTTTCTGTTCTGAGTTTGTCTTCTTGTATTCGGGTGAAATCTATAAATCCCCGAAACTTACCATATGTATTTTAACAGAGGAGAGGACAGGATGCAAGTAATTGACTTTCTTTTGGCTGAGTGATAAACTGTCTACAAAAAGGATGCAGGAATCCGGAAGACTGTTTTTGGATGTCTGCTGTCTGATTACTATACGATGATGACATATAGTTGGAGGAAAAAATCATGATTGACGGAAAGAAAATTTTGTTCAGCGGAATGCAGGCAACGGGAAATTTAACACTTGGCAATTACCTTGGTGCACTGAAAAACTGGCTGACTTTAAGTGACGAATATGAATGCTTTTACAGCGTTGTTGATATGCACTCGATTACCGTCCGGCAGGATCCGGCAGAGCTTCGCAAACGTGCCAGAAATCTTCTGACCCTCTATATTGCGGCAGGACTTGATCCTGAGAAAAACTGCATCTATTATCAGTCACATGTATCAGGTCATGCAGAACTTGCATGGATTCTGAACTGCTTTACCTACATGGGCGAGCTGAACCGTATGACTCAGTTTAAGGACAAGGCTGCAAAGCATGCAGACAACATTAATGCGGGACTTTTTACCTATCCGGTACTTATGGCTGCGGATATCCTTCTTTATCAGGCGGATGTGGTCCCGGTGGGCGTGGATCAGATGCAGCATCTGGAACTTACCCGTAATATTGCAGAACGTTTTAATAATATATACGGAGATGTATTTACAGTTCCTGAAGCCTATATCGGCAAGGTCGGAGCTAAAATTATGAGTCTGCAGGATCCGGCCAAAAAGATGTCCAAATCCGACGAAAATCCGAACGGCAGTATTTATCTGATGGATGATCCGGATACCATCATCCGCAAATGCAAACGTGCGGTGACAGATTCCGAAGGATGCATCCGTTATACCGATGCACAGCCGGGTATCAAAAACCTGATCGATATTTACAGTGCATGTACAGGCAAAACACCGGATGAAACAGTCAGAGAGTTCGAAGGCAAAGGTTACGGTGAACTGAAACCTGCAGTGGGCGAAGCCGTGATCAGTGTCCTGAAACCTCTTCAGGAAGAATACGCACGTCTTTCCAAAGACAAAGCTTTCATTGATTCTGTGATTAAAGCGAATGCGGAAAAAGCCAATTATTATGCAGCCAAGACACTGCGCAAGGTACAGAGAAAAGTTGGTTTTCCGGACAGGATCCGCTGACATTTCTGAATTTTCTGTGAAAAGAATTGTATTTTTGCAGCAGCCGGATATAATGGTGGTTAATTAATTCAGAATATGGAGGAAAGTGTAATGAAACATAAAGTTTTGGCAGTGCTTCTGGCATCCGTAATGACAGCGGGGATGTTAGCAGGATGCGGAAGCAGTACTGATAACGGAACAAAGAATAAGAGTACCGGAGAGGCAGTCAGCGAAGAAGAGGCTGAGGCAGCAGGCTTTACGGATGGAGAAGAGCCCGGCACAGAAGAAGACGGCACTTCTGACACAGAAGATGCGGAAACATTCTCGGAGTCTGAAGCGGATACTGCTTCCGTAACAGATAACGATGTTCTGGATACAAGTACGGAACTGGAAGGCAAGCATCACGCGGAAATCGTCATTAAAGATTATGGTGAGATTGACGTGGAACTTGATGCGGATGCAGCTCCGATCACGGTAACCAATTTTGTGAAACTTGCCCAGGAGGGCTTTTATGACGGTCTGACATTCCACCGTATTATAGATGGATTTATGATGCAGGGCGGTGACCCTCTCGGTAATGGAACCGGCGGTTCAGAAGCAACAATCAAAGGTGAATTCACGGATAATGGTGTGAAGAATGAGCTTTCTCACACGAAAGGCGCTATATCCATGGCACGTTCCTCTGATCCGGACAGTGCAAGTTCCCAGTTCTTTATCGTACAGTCTGACAGTACATTCCTGGACGGACAGTACGCAGCCTTTGGATATGTCACGGAAGGACAGGATATTGTAGATAAGATCTGTGCTGATGCGCAGCCTACCGATAACAATGGAACGATTCCTGCTGAAAAACAGCCGGTAATCGAAAGTGTTACAATTGTTGACTGATGATGAAGAGTATAAGTGAGATTAAAGCAGAAATCGCGGCTGCTTCCATAGAAGAATACAGCATATTATATGAAACATATGGTGACGATCAAAGGGCAGGTGTGAAGAAGCTGCTTGATCAGTGCAGAAAAAAAGAAGACACCCTTCGCAAAGAAAAACTGCGGACAGAAGAGATGAAAAAGTTCGAGCATAAATACGAACATCTTGGATATCTGTGCGGAATTGATGAAGTGGGAAGGGGGCCGCTGGCAGGTCCGGTGGTGGCCTGCGCGGTGATTCTTCCGAAGGACTGTAATATTCTGTATTTAAATGATTCCAAACAGCTGAGTGCCGGGAAACGGGAAGGACTGTATGATATCATTCTGCGGGAAGCGGTATCTGTAGGGCTTGGAATGGTCGGGCCTGCGCGTATTGATGAGATTAATATTCTGCAGGCCACATATGAAGCCATGCGTGAAGCCATCAGCAAGTTGTCAGTAGTTCCGCAGCTCCTTCTGAATGACGCGGTGACCATTCCGGAAGTACAGATTCCTCAGGTGCCGATCATTAAGGGGGATGCCAGGAGTATTTCTATTGCCGCAGCCAGTATCGTGGCAAAAGTTACCAGGGACAGGATGATGACAGAGTACGATACAGTTATGCCGGAATATGGATTCGCTTCGAATAAAGGCTATGGTTCCGCGGCACATATTGAGGCGATCCGCAAATATGGTCCAAGCCCTGTTCACAGAGCAAGTTTTATAAAAAACATAGTAAAATGAATGTGAAAGTACTTAAGATACCTACACCTGATTTGAAAAGAATGAATCTATTTGACGGATACATATCAGAAACATGGTAAATCCAAAGCCGTGGATGCTTCAAAGAAGAAAAATACAAAAAGAAAAAATCCGGTTAAAACCACTTTCAATAAAAGAGAGATCGGAAGTATGTTTGAAAAAATGGCTGCCGATTATCTGGAATCTCAGGGAGTGACGATACTGGAGAGAAATTACCGGTGCAGAATGGGAGAACTGGATCTGATCGCAAGAGAAGACCGATGTCTTATTTTTGCAGAGGTGAAATACCGCAATGCCACAGGGAACGGCAGCGCAGCGGAAGCAGTAGACTTCAGGAAGCAGCGTACCATCAGCCGTGTGGCATCGTTTTATCTTATGAGTCATTATGACAGGATTGATTTTCCATGTCGTTTTGATGTTCTTGCCATTGAACAGGGAAGGATTTACTGGTATAAGAATGCCTTTGATTACTGCACCTGAAAAAAGGAGAAACTGATGAAAATAAACTGGCACAGCGATGACTGCAGGAAAATGAAAGTTCATGAAAAAAATGGCGTTACATATCTTACATATCCGCAGCTGGATGAACTGGAAGGATATGTTCATTGTTTCAGCACACGACTGGGAGGCGTGAGCGAAGGAATTTATTCGTCTATGAATCTCAGCTTTACCAGAGGAGACTGTGAGGAAGCAGTTGCAGAGAATTATCGCAGGATCTCCGGCGCACTGGGATTTCGGCCGGAAGATATCGTTACATCCAATCAGACTCATACGACGAATGTGCGCGTAGTGACGGAGGCTGATAAGGGGTGCGGTGTTGTAAAACCCCGTCTTTTTGAGGATGTTGACGGTATGGTGACTGATATTCCGGGAATCGTTCTGGCTACGTTTTATGCTGATTGTGTGCCGCTTTATTTCATTGATCCTGTACACAGGGCAATCGGACTGTCTCATTCAGGATGGCGCGGGACAGCAGGGCGTATGGGTCTGGCAACTGTAAACAGGATGAAACAGGAATATGGTTCCGATCCGTCCCGGATGTATGCGGCGATAGGGCCGTCTATTTGTCAGAAGTGTTATGAAGTCAGTGAAGATGTGATAATAGAGTTTCGGAAGGCTTTTCTGCCGGAACAGTGGGATTCAATTTATTATGCCAAAGATGGCGGCAAATATCAGCTTGATCTGTGGATGGCCAATAAGATCATTCTCACGGAAGCCGGCATACCGGAAAATCATATTTCCATGCCGAATCTGTGTACATGCTGTAATCCGGATTTTCTGTTTTCACACAGAGCATCTCATGGAAAACGGGGAAATCTCGGTGCCTTTCTTGGAATCAAATAAAGAAAAGAATAAAGTAAAGATTAATGATAAAAAAATAAAGATAAAAAAGAAGTTCCTGAATAAACGGGAACTTCTTTTTTATACTTTAGTCAGATACGGTTTTTATACTATAATCAGCGACGATTTACTTTTTTCATTAATTCCATGATCTTTTCGTTGCTGGAACGGACTTTTTCTACGGAGACATCGTGATTGATGATGTCGATGATACTTGCAAGATACTTGCTCATATTTGCTTCAACATAATAAGGTTTGGTAAGCAGTTCAGGGAGACGATAGTTCAGGTTGGTGGTGATCACCTTATCAAGCCATCCCTTATTATAGTAATCATCAAACTTGGCCAGTCCGTCAGTAAAAAGACCATAAGTGGTACAGATAAATACACGGTTGGCCTTGCGTTCTTTGATCTGCTTGGCCACGTCAAGCATACTCTCACCGGAGGAAATCATGTCATCAATGATGACAACGTCCTTGCCTTCCACAGAATCACCGAGAAATTCATGAGCAACGATCGGATTCTTGCCATTAACGATGGTGGAATAGTCACGTCTTTTGTAAAACATACCCATATCCACGCCGAGAATATTGGAAAAGTAAACGGCTCTGGACATGGCTCCTTCATCTGGGCTTATGATCATCAAATGGTCGTTGTCAAGCCTGAAGTCCGGTACACTTTTTACAAGGGCCTTTAAAAACTGATAGGTCGGGAAAAAGTTGTCAAAACCATTAAGAGGAATTGAGTTCTGCACACGCGGGTCGTGTGCGTCGAAGGTGATAAAATTGGATACGCCCATATCACTGAGTTCCTTTAATGCAAGAGCACAGTCGAGGGACTCTCTCTTTGTACGTCTGTGCTGACGCCCTTCATAAAGGAACGGCATAATAACATTGATTCTGTGTGCCTTGCCGGTAGCGGCGGAGATGATTCTCTTTAGATCCTGGTAATGATTGTCAGGAGACATATGATTCTCATGACCACATACAGTATAAGTCTGACTGTAGTTGGTAATGTCTACCATGATAAAAAGATCCGTTCCACGGACAGATTCCTTGATATAGCCCTTGCCCTCACCGGTTCCAAAACGAACACATTCACATTCAACAAGAAAAGAATCTTCGCTGTAACCCTGCGGGATGGTTCCCGGCTGCTTCTTGGTCACAAGCTCCTTGCGGAATTTGACCAGTTTTTTGTCTACTTCATGAGCAAGATCCTGACAGCCTGCCAATGCGGCGATCCGGATCGGTGCAACCGGAAGAGATTTCTCAAGTAACTCTATATTAGGCATAATATTCCTCCTCAAAGAAACAAATTATATGGAAAAATAAATCATATATACTACATTTATAACATTTGCCCTAAATCTCGTCAAGGAATTTATTGATTTTTACATTCAAAATTGGTATGATAAATTAGATGTAACTGAAAAAGTTAAACGGAGAACAGAATGAAAGATAAAAAACATGTAATTTCCAGGATTCAGCCCGGCAGTATCGGGGAAGAACTGGAACTTGAAGCGGGAGATATTCTTCTTTCAGTCAATGACAGACAGATAGAGGATGTTTTTGATTACCGCTATCTTTTAAATGATGAAAATATAGTACTTCTGGTACAGAAGCCTGATGGAGAAGTATGGGAGCTGGAAGTGGAAAAAGATTATGAGGAAGATCTGGGAATAGAGTTTGAGAATGGCCTGATGGACGACTACCGTTCCTGCTCTAACCACTGTATCTTCTGCTTTATTGATCAGATGCCGCCCGGGATGAGGGAGACTCTGTATTTTAAAGATGATGATTCGCGTCTTTCTTTTTTACAGGGCAATTATGTTACACTGACCAATATGAGCGATCATGATATTGAAAGAGTGATTCATTATCATCTTTCCCCTATTAATATTTCTTTTCAGACAATGAATCCGCAGCTCCGGTGCCGGATGCTTCACAACCGCTTTGCGGGAGATGCACTGAAAAAAGTTGACAGACTGTTTGAGGCGGGAATTGCCATGAATGGACAGATTGTTCTCTGCAAGGGTGTGAATGACGGAGAGGAACTGGAATACAGTCTTGAGAAGCTTTCGGCATATGCCCCTGTGCTGGAAAGTGTTTCAATCGTTCCGGTGGGCTTGACAAAATACCGGGAAGGGCTGTATCCTTTACAGGCATTTACCAGAGAAGATGCCCGGACTGTGATCAGCCAGGTCAGACGCTGGCAGAATAAAATGATGGAGAGGCATGGCATCCATTTTGTCCATGCGTCAGATGAATGGTATATTCTTGCAGAACTGGAACTGCCGGAAGAAGAGACCTATGACGGCTATCTTCAGCTGGAAAACGGTGTCGGTATGCTGAGACTTCTGGAGACAGAGGTGAAAGAAGCACTGGACCGTCGTGAAGGAGATGACCGTCAGATTCGTGCTACAATTGCTACGGGGAAACTCGCGGGTCCATATCTTGAGAAATATATGGAAGAGATCCGACAGAAATATCCGAATGTACAAACAGATGTAAGAGTGATCAAAAACCACTTTTTTGGAGAGACGATTACCGTTTCCGGACTGATCACGGGACAGGACCTGAAAAAGCAGCTGTCGGAGGAAGAGACGGGAGACAGGATACTGCTTCCGTGTACGATGCTCCGTGACGGTGAGAATATTTTTCTGGATGATGTTACTGTAGAAGAATTGTCCGAAACACTGGGCAAAGAAATAATAATTGTAAATGAAAGCGGTGAAGATCTGGTAGCTGCCGTTCTTGAGCCGCAGGAACATAAAATACTCAGAAGGAGACAAATGTATGAGCAAACCAGTAGTTGCCATAGTAGGCAGGCCTAATGTGGGTAAATCTACTCTTTTCAATGCTCTGGCCGGTGAGAAGATTTCCATTGTCAAAGACACTCCGGGCGTGACAAGAGACAGGATTTATGCAGATGTAACATGGCTTGATAAATCTTTTACCATGATTGATACCGGCGGAATCGAGCCGGACAGCAGAGACATTATTCTTTCTCAGATGAGAGAACAGGCACAGATTGCAATCGATACTGCTGATGTGATCATTTTTATAACAGATGTGCAGCAGGGACTTGTGGATTCCGACTCCAAAGTTGCCGATTTGCTCCGCAGGAGCGGCAAACCTGTAGTTCTTGTGGTGAATAAAGTAGACAGTGTTCAGAAATATATGATGGATGTCTACGAATTTTACAACCTTGGAATCGGGGAACCGGTGCCGATTTCAGCAGCGAACCGTATGGGAATCGGTGACATGCTGGATGAAGTTGTGAAACATTTTCCGGAGGATGCAGAGACGGAAGAAGATGATGATATTCCCAGAATCGCTGTAGTTGGCAAACCGAACGTAGGCAAGTCTTCTCTGATCAATAAACTCCTTGGAGAAGACCGTGTGATCGTGTCGGATATTGCAGGAACCACCCGTGATGCTATTGATACAAAAGTAAAATGGCAGGGAAGGGACTATATTTTTATTGACACTGCAGGACTTCGCCGTAAGGGTAAGATCAAAGAGGAGATTGAACGATACAGTGTTATACGTACCGTGACTGCTGTAGAGCGTGCCAGTGTCGTAGTGATCATGATAGATGCCACAGAAGGAGTTACGGAGCAGGATGCCAAGATCGCCGGAATCGCTCACGAGCGAGGCAAAGGTGTCATTATAGCTGTTAATAAGTGGGATGCTATTGAAAAGAATGACAAGACGATCTACAAACACACCAATCGCATCCGCGAGGTGCTTGCCTATATGCCGTATGCGGAACTTGTATTTATTTCCGCGAAGACAGGACTTCGTATCAGCCGTCTTTTTGAAACTATTGATGCCGTCATTGAGAATCAGACGCTCCGTATCCAGACGGGTGTTCTTAATGAGATCCTGTCAGAAGCAGTTGCCATGCAGCAGCCGCCGTCCGATAAAGGGAAACGTCTTAAGATATATTACATGACACAGGTGGGGGTACGTCCGCCTACATTTGTTATTTTTGTCAATGACAAGGAACTGATGCATTTTTCCTATACAAGATATATTGAGAATAAAATCCGCGAAGCATTTGGTTTCGGCGGAACATCACTGAAATTCATCATTCGCGAGCGCGGGGAAAAGGAAGGGCTATAATGGAACGTTTGATTTGCTTGGTAATCGGTTATGTCTGCGGACTTTTTCAGACTTCCTATATTATCGGCAGGATGCACAAGACGGATATCCGGGAGCACGGAAGCGGAAATGCAGGCACCACCAATGCACTTCGTACATTCGGCAAGAAGGCGGGTGCGATAACATTGCTGGGGGATTTGTTGAAATGCATGATATCCATCTGGATTGTCAGATTGCTGTTTGGCGAAAAATATGGAGATATTCTGCCGCTGCTGAGCTTATATGCGGGGGCAGGATGTATCCTTGGCCATAATTTTCCGTTTTATCTGAATTTCAAAGGAGGAAAAGGAGTGGCAGCATCTGTTGGTATGATCCTGGCCTTTGACATTAGGATATTTCTTCTGTGTGCGATTGTTTTCTTCGGCCTGTTTTTTGCGGCACATTATGTGTCTCTGTGTTCTCTTTGTGCATACGCATCAGCGCTGATCTTTATGATCGTTCTTGGTCAGATGGGATATTATGGAATGGACAGAGCGCATACCATTGAAATGTATATTGTGATGGCTGCACTGACAGCAATGGCTTTTTACCGGCACAGGGCTAATATTCAGCGTCTTGTAAATGGAACAGAAAATAAAATTTTCCTGGGCGGTAAATCCGGGAAAAAGAAAGAATAAGAATAAGAGGTGATTCTATGGCAAAAATCAGTGTATTGGGCGCAGGAAGCTGGGGAACTGCATTATCTCTGCTGCTTCATAATAACGGACATGAAGTGCTTCTCTGGTCTGCTCTGGAAGATGAGGTGGAAATGCTTCGGGAAAAGCGTGAACATGCCACCAAACTTCCCGGGGTAAAAATTCCCGACGAGATTGAAATTACATCGGATCTGGAAGCTGCATTAAAGGAACCGGATGTTGCAGTTCTGGCAGTGCCTTCTCCGTTTACACGAAGTACTTCGCACAGAATGGCTCCCCTTGTGTGCGATGGACTGAAAATCGTCAATGTCGCTAAGGGAATTGAGGAAAATACATTGCTGACATTAAGTGATATCATTGAGGAGGAGATACCCAATGCAAATGTCAGTGTACTTTCCGGTCCAAGCCATGCGGAAGAAGTCGGGCGCGGCCTTCCTACAACATGCGTTGTAAGTTCTCATGACAGGGCAACGGCGGAATATCTTCAGAGCATTTTTATGAGTCCTGTATTTCGCGTTTATACGACACCGGATATGCTGGGAGTAGAACTCGGTGCAGCTCTCAAAAACGTGATTGCCCTTGCAGCCGGAACAGCGGATGGACTGGGCTATGGTGATAATACCAAAGCGGCGCTGATTACCCGCGGTATAGCGGAAATCGGCAGACTGGGCATCGAAATGGGGGCAAAAATGGAAACATTCTGCGGACTTTCGGGTATCGGAGATCTGATCGTGACATGCGCCAGCGTGCACAGCCGCAACCGTAAAGCAGGATATCTCATCGGAAAAGGCTATACCATGCAGGAGGCTATGGATGAGGTGAAGATGGTGGTAGAAGGCGTTTATTCCGCAAAAGCCGCAAAAGGACTTGCTGAAAAGTATGGCGTAGAGATGCCGATCATCGATGAGGTGAATAAGGTGCTGTTTGACGGCAAGGCTGCATCGGAAGCAGTTATTGATCTGATGCTCCGGGATAAAAAACTGGAATCTCCTGATCTTCCGTGGGAATAAAAAAGAGCCGCGAACTGGCCGTAGGGTCTGTTTCGCGGCTTTGTTATTGTGTCAGAATTTGATATCACGAAGGTCCTCGGGGATACTGGCACTGCGGAAGTTCTGATTCAGTGTATCAAGAATAGCCATGTCTTCCTCTTCGATCGTAAAATCGAAAATCTGGCTGTTGCTGATAATGCGGTCGGGATTTACGGATTTCGGAATGACAGAAATACCTTTCTGCACTGCCCAGCGAAGCCCTATCTGAGCGGGAGTGCGTGCATATTTCGTTCCGAGTACACACATAACATCATGGTCAAGATAAGCGCCCCGGGCAAGAGGAGCGTAAGCCTGTACCTGGATTCCGTTGGTCTGACAGTAGTCAATCAGTTCCTTGTTATAAAACAGAGGATGACATTCAATCTGATTGACAGCAGGAATGATTCCGGATACTTTACGCAGCTCTTCCAGGTGACGTATTTCAAAGTTGCTGACACCAATGGAAAGAGCACGTCCTGACTCCTGGATTTCTTCGAGTTCTTTCCATGTTGTGAGATAACATCCGGGAACCGGCCAGTGTATCAGATAAAGATCGACATAATCAAGACGGAGACGTTCCAGGCTCCGTTCAAAAGCTCCTCTGACATCTCCGAGCCGCTGGGCGGTATTCCATATTTTTGTTGTTATGAAAAGATCCTTGCGCGGAACTCCGCAGGATGCAATGCCGCGTCCGACATTTTCTTCATTTTTATAAACAGAAGCCGTATCAATGAGACGGTAGCCTGCATCAACTGCTGCACATATGGCAGATTCAGCTTCACCGGTTCCGGTAGCCTTATACATTCCAAGCCCAAGGAGGGGCATTTCTCTGTCGGTGTTTAAAAAAATAGAGTTTTTCAACTTCGTTCCTCCTCATAAACATTGATTCCAAATTCAATATTTGTTCATTATAACACAAAAATATGAAAGAAGAACATCATTTATATTAAAAATTTGCTACATAAAAACCATTATGTTCATTTACCATGGCAAAATATATTGTTAAAATCTAGACAAGTGGGTAATTTATTCGACAAAAGCAAGGAAAAAAAGACGAACTTTAAGCTGTTGAGGATAAAATAATTGGTGTTTTTTTATGATAAGTACCTTGATAATCCGAGGAAAAAGATGTATAATGAAATAAATTGATAAAATATTGTCATTAATAACAGAATGAAAGGAGAGATTCCAATGCATCTGATTAAAGACGAAAACGGCAACCTTGTTCAGCATGGACATGAACATACACATGAACATACTCATACAGACGGCGTGACACACAGCCACTCCCACTCTCATCATGCAGGTCAGGAAGAGATGCATGATCATTCTCATGGCGATGCATCATGTGGTGATCATCAGCATTGCGGATCCTGCAGCGGCGGCGACTGTAAGAATGAAACAGCTGCACTTCTCAACTATATGCTTCAGCATAATGAGCATCATGCCGCAGAACTGGACCAGATGGCAGATAATCTGAATAAGATGGGGATGACAGCAGCAGCCAGGACGATCAAAGAAGCTGTGGCTGATTTCCAGAAAGGGAATATGCGTCTCGGTCTTGCTCTTACACTTGTTAAAGAAGAATTGAAATAAGGACACAAGAAAGAAAATCAGGAGGCGACATTTATGTGTCTTGCAACTGTATACAAAGAAAGTGATAATTCTGTGATTTTTAAGAATGTCAGCAGAATTGATGTGGATGGAGACAAATTAATTCTCCGGGATATCATGGGCGATGAAAGAGTAGTCGAAGGAAGAATACTCATGGTGGATCTGGCCAACAGCATTGTGAAACTCTGCTGCGAAGGGTAAAAACGATGTCCGCAGTGAAGTTAACCGATATTATGAAGGAAAGGCAGATCCTTTCTTTCGAACTGTTTCCGCCGAAAACTGAAAAAGGCATGAACAATCTTTCGGGAACAATTGATCACCTGTGCGAATTCAGACCGGATTATATATCTGTTACATACGGAGCCGGAGGCGGGAATGTCGGTGCCAACAGAGAAGTGTGTAATATGATAAAAAAAGCCGGAACTGTACCGGTTACTCATTTTACTGTTATCAGAAACACGAAAGAAGGAATCAAAAGCCAACTGGAAGCATATCTGAACGAAGGTGTTGATCATATCCTTGCACTTCGCGGTGATTTCCCGCGCGGTGAAAACTCTACAGGTGGTGATTTCAGATATGCAACAGATCTTGTAAGATTTATCCGCAGGGAATTCGGAGAAAAATTTGAAATCGCAGTCGCGGGTTCTCCGGAGGGGCATATTGCATGCCGCAGTCTGGAAGCAGATATTGAAGTTCTTAAACAGAAACAGGATAATGGTGCTGATTATATTATGACTCAGCTTTGCTGGAACATGGAGCAGTTTAAATACTGGCTGGATGCTATACGCAAGGCGGGCGTCACAATGCCGGTGGATGTAGGCGTTATGCCGGTGCTGGATCAGGCTGCTACGATTAGTATGGCGCTTTCCCGCAATGGCTGCGTAATAGAACGGGAATTATCCAGAATTATATCGAAATACTGGATTTTCCCCAATCCATTTGACAAAGAACCTTTTGACGATGCTCTTGAACAGAAAAAGGCGGATTTCAAAAAAGCCGGAATTGAATATACGATCAAACAGATAGACAGATATCGTTCGCTGGGTATAAACGGGATCCATCTTTATGCCTTGAATAAATGGAGAGATATAACAGATATTATCAATGAATCAGGCATGTGTACATGTGTTTGACAAATGAAAGGACTGCCGTGCAGTTTTGAATAAGTTGATTTGGGAGGTGCCGAATTTATGGCGCATGTAATTGCAGTCGCGGGAAAAGGCGGCGTAGGTAAGACAACATTATGCGGAATGCTGATAAGGTATTTATGTGAGAAGGGCAAGGGCCCTATTCTTGCAGTAGATGCAGATGCAAATTCCAACCTCAACGAAGTACTTGGTGTAAAAGTGAATACCACACTTGGTGATGTCCGGGAAGAAATCGCACGTGCGGAGATGTCATCAGAAAATCCGATTCCTGCGGGCATGAGTAAGGCTGATTACGCAGAACTTCGCTTTGAGGATGCGATCGTTGAGGATGATGATTTTGACCTGCTTGTTATGGGACGTACACAGGGCAAGGGATGCTATTGTTTTGTCAATGGTCTCCTTCAGGCACAGCTTGCCAGATACCAGAACAGTTATCCGTATTTTGTGGTAGATAATGAAGCCGGTATGGAACACATCAGCAGGGGCGTGCTTCCGTCCATGCAGACAGCAATTCTTGTAAGCGACTGTTCCCGCAGAGGCATTCAGGCAGTGGGGAGAATTGCAGAACTGATCAGGGAATGCGACATGCATCCGTCTCAGGTTGGACTGATCGTCAACAGAGCACCAAAAGGTGAGCTGAACGATGGAATCAAAGAAGAAATAGAAAATCAGGGGCTGACCCTTCTGGGAGTGGTTCCTCAGGATGATACCGTATACGAATATGACTGTGAAGGCCGTCCGACATCTTCGCTGCCTGAAGATAATCCCGTAAAGCAGGCACTTCGTGCGATTGTTGACAAACTGGATTTATAGAATAAGCTGCACCCCTTGGCGTTTATGACGGCAGGGGATGTTTGGTGCAATGGGAAATTACATTTCTTTATATTTTTTACCCGTAAATAACCCATGGGAGGGGATGGGTTCCCGCTTGTGGGATTATTATAAAAATTTTTATGAAAAACAATAGTGCATATGAATATGTACAAATTAAAGGAGGTCTATAATGAGTGAATTCAAATTAACTACAGTGGAAGAATTTGAAGCTGCCACTAATCGACTGTTAGAGACTGGTGCCAAAGTCGGCGCTGACTCCTGGCAGATGCGAGTTAAAAATCAAACTCCACACTGTAAATTCGGTGAGTCCGGTGTCTGCTGCCGTATCTGTTCTATGGGTCCGTGCCGTATTACACCGAAGGCCCCGAGAGGAATCTGCGGCTGCGATGTTCATGGTATCGTAGGAAGAAACTACCTTCGTTTTACAGCAGGTGGTGCAGCAACCCATTCTGACCATGGCCGCGAGATCGCACACACACTTCATGAAGCTTCACCGGACGGCAACTACAAGGTAAAAGATCCTGAAAAGCTTCTTCGTCTTGCTGCTGAGTTCGGTGTAGAAACAGAAGGAAGAGATATTTATGACATTGCTCGTGAAGTATCTGAAGTTGGTCTTATGGAATATGGTAAACCATTTGGCTATCAGGTATTTACCAAACGTGCTCCACAGCATACTCAGGAAATCTGGGACAGAGAAGAAATCCGTCCGCGTGCAATCGACCGTGAGGTTTCCTGCGCAATGCATATGACTCATATGGGATGTTCCTCAAAACCGGAAGCGCTGATCCGTCAGTCCTTAAGAAACGGTCTTTCCGATGGATGGGGCGGTTCCATGATGGGTACCGAATTTTCCGATGTCCTGTTTGGAACTCCTAAGGAAGTTGAAACAGAAGCAAACCTTGGCGTAATGGTTGAAGAAAACGTTAACATCGTTGTTCATGGACATGACCCGAGTCTTTCCGAGATGATCTGCGAATATGCAGACAGCAAAGAGATGATCGATTATGCAAAATCCATGGGTGCACAGGGAATCACTGTATCCGGTGTATGCTGTACATCCAACGAGGTTGCAATGCGCCGCGGTATCCCGATGGCAGGTAACTTCCTGCAGCAGGAAAACGTTGTACTGACCGGTGCCTGCGAAGCAATCGTAGTTGACGTACAGTGTATTTTCCCGGCATTAGGACCTCTGTCCAAGTGTTTCCATACAAAATTCATCACCACATCTCCGATCGCTCAGATGCCTGATTCTGAATTTATCAGATTCAATGCAAAGACAGCCGGTGAAAACGCAAAAATGATCGTTAAAACAGCGATTGAAAACTTCAAGAACAGAAATAAAGACCTTGTATACATTCCGCAGATGAAACAGAAAGCAGTTGTAGGTTTCTCTGTTGAACAGATCGAAAAGAAACTTGATACTGTAACAAACAGCCATGTTGATGTAACCGGTACCATGATGCCTCTGGTTGATTGCGTGAAATCCGGTGTTCTCCGTGGTGCGGTTGCAATGGTTGGATGTAACAACCCGAAGATCCGTCCTGATGCAGCTCACATCGAACTGATGAAGAAACTGATCGCAAACGATATCATCCTGGTAGTTTCCGGATGTTCCGCACAGGCAGCAGCAAAAGCAGGTCTTATGGACAAGAGAGCGAAAGATCTCTGCGGTGCAGGTCTGAAACGTGTCTGCGAACTGGTAGACATTCCTCCTGTATTACATATGGGCTCCTGTGTTGATATCAGCCGTATGATGGTATTGGCAGCAAGAATCGCAAAAGATTCCGGCTGGAATATCTCCCAGATTCCGTTGGTAGGATGTGCTCCTGAGTGGATGTCTGAAAAAGCGGTTTCCATTGGTAACTATGTAGTAGCAACCGGTATTGATACTTACCTTGGTGTTGAACCGTACGCATATGGTTCCTCCGAAGTTGACGGCCTTCTGAAGGGCGGCGTAAGAGATTGGGTAGAAGCTGCTTACACTGTTGAACATGATATCGACAAACTTGGCGATATGATGATTGAAAGAATCGAAGAAAAGAGAACTGCATTAGGTATCTAAATTGCATTGCCAATTTTGAGAAAAATGCACTTCTGATAGAAAGGCGCGATAACTTATGAAAATTGCAGTAACCGGCAAAGGCGGGGTAGGAAAGACAACTTTTGCGGCAACACTTGCCAGATTATACGCAGATGAAGGAAAACATGTCCTGGCAGCGGATGTAGATCCGGATGCAAATCTGGGACTGGCCCTGGGATTTGATGAGGAGACACTTGACTCCATCGTCCCGATCTCTAAAATGCGTAAGCTGGTAGAAGAAAGAACCGGTGCCAACAGCCAGAATCAGTTTTACAAGCTGAATCCAAAAGTAGACGATATACCGGAAAAATACGGTAAAGTCTGCAACGGAGTAAGGCTGCTGGTGCTTGGAACAGTAGAGACCGGCGGCGGCGGATGTGTCTGTCCTGAACATGTAATGCTGAAGCGTATTATCAACAATCTTGTACTTCACAGAGATGATGTGGTGATTCTCGACATGGAGGCGGGGCTGGAACACCTGGGAAGAGGAACAACAGAGAGCATGGATGCTTTTGTAGTTGTCATAGAGCCGGGTGCAAGAAGCGTACAGACCTATAAGAACGTAAAACGTCTTGCCAGTGACCTTGGCGTAAATCAGGTAATGGTTGTAGCCAATAAGGTTCGCAATGAAGATGATGAAGAATTTATTAAGAGCAGAATTCCCGAGGAAGACCTGCTTGGCATGGTTCATTATAATACTGAAGTTATCGATGCTGACCGTCAGGGCAAATCCCCGTATGATTTCAGCCAGACAGTTACCAGAGAAATAATCAAAATCAAAGAGAAGATCGATCAGAAATAAGATCTGTAAATTAGGAGGTATGACAGTGCTTTTATTTGATATCGTATTTAACGGAAATGATACCATGTATGCAGAAGCAGTGGAAGCCGTAAATGCTGCAGTTGCCGAGTACGGCGAAGACATGGCAGTAGGTTTTCCGGAAACCGCATACTCCCTGGCTTGCTTTTATGCAGAGACAGGCAAAAAGATTGAAACCTTAAGAGACGCTAAAGAAGCTCTTACATATATCAAATCTCAGATGACCCGTGAAAGACGTCTGGATTCCGGATTTAAATCCGGTGTTGCAACCGCATTATCCGCAGAGCTGATTGAAGCTATGAAATATGTCGGAGGCAAACAGCCGTATGAAGCCCCGTATCTTGGACATATGACCGACGCTCAGATCCGTGAGCTTGGTGTACCGCTTGTAACAGGCGATATTCCCGGTATCGCAGTTATCATCAATGCAGCTCCGACTGTAGAAGAAGCATGTGCCCTGGTTAAGAGCTATCAGGCTCAGGGTAACTTCGTATGTCTGGTAGGCGGCATCATCGAACAGTTAAAAGAAGCAGGATATAAGACAGGCTTTAATGTACGTGTATTCCCGATCGGTGAAAATATTTCTTCCGTTGCTCATGCAGTATCCGCAGCATGCAGAACAGCTATGATCTTCGGTAACATCACACCTGGTGATAAGGCAGCTCTCCAGGAGTACACCTTCAACAGATTCCGTGCATTCGTTAATGCATTTGCTCCTCTTGATGAGAAGACTGTTGCATGTGGTGCAGGCGCTATTTACTATGGCTTCCCGGTAGTTACCAATGATATGGACTACACACCATCCGTACCGAAGAGCCTGATCAAACAGCCGAAGGTAGAAGAATTCAATGCTACTTCTCTTGAAGCTCGTGACATCAAGATCAAAATTACAAACGTTGACATTCCTGTTGCATTTGCATCCGCATTCGAAGGCGAGATCATCCGTCGTAAAGACATGCGCGTAGAGTTTGACGGTTCCCGTGTTGACTGTGCTGAGCTTGTTCAGACCTGTGAACCTTCTGAAGTAGAAGACCATAAGATCACTGTAATCGGACCGGAAGTTGACGATATGCCGGATGGCAGCAAGAACAGCATTGTTTACCTGGTAAAAGTTGCCGGCAAGAACATGCAGTCCGACTTTGAATCCGTTATCGAACGTAAATTCCATAACTATATCAACTGTATCGAAGGTGTATACCATACCGGTCAGCGTGATATGCAGCGTATCCGTATCAGCCATGATGCATTTAATGCAGGCTTCCGTATCAAACATATCGGTGAAGTTCTTTATACACAGGTTAAGAACGAATTTGATGCCGTAGTAGATAAGTGTGAAGTTGTGATCTATACAGATCCGGCTGAATGTACAAGAATGCGTCATGAAGTTGCTATTCCGATTTTCAACAAACGTGATGAGCGTCTTGACAACCTGACTGATGAGTCTGTAGACGTTTACTACAGCTGTATCCTCTGCCAGGCATTCTCCCCGTCTCACGTATGTGTTGTTACACCTGAGAGACTTGGACTTTGCGGTGCCGTTTCATGGCTGGATGCAAAAGCAACCAACGAACTTGACCCGGCTGGCCCATGTCAGGTAATCACAAAAGAAAGAGTTATTGACGAAAATCTCGGTGCATACGAAGACGTTGATGAAGCAGTACAGAAATACTCCCAGGGTGCTCTGGAACATGTTACTCTGTACTCCATCATGCAGGATCCTATGACTTCCTGCGGATGTTTCGAATGTATCTGCGGTATTGAGCCGTTCTCCAACGGTGTTGTTATCGCTAACCGTGAATATGCAGGCATGACTCCTCTTGGAATGACCTTCTCCGAAATGGCATCCATGACCGGCGGTGGTGTTCAGACACCTGGTTTCATGGGACATGGTAAACATTTCATCGGTTCCAAGAAATTCATGAAGGCGGAAGGCGGTATTGAGCGTATCGTATGGATGCCGAAAGAACTGAAAGATTTCGTTGCAGACAGACTGAATAAGACTGCAAAAGAAATGTACGGAATCGAAAACTTCACTGATATGATCGGTGATGAGACCGTAGCAGAAGATCCGGAAACACTGGTAGCATTCCTTACCGAAAAAGGACATCCGGCTCTTGGACTGGATCCAATGATGTAATCGATTACGATATTTTACACCTTTCTGTACCGGGTTATGTGGAGGCCCGGTGCAGAAAGCAACAGAAAAAGATTCAATTGACAGAATCAGAAAGACTGGCGGCTTTTTTGACAGAACATGCGCATCCTGCCTTGTCAATGGAGCCAGTGATGTAGTATAATGTGCATATAATATTAAATTTTTAAGAGGAGGCTAATTAACAATGCCGTTTAATCAGAAACCACATAAGTTTAATGCAAAGATTAACACAGTTACCATCGGCAGCGGAGATAAGACTGTTGCCATAGGAGGAAACAGCACATTTCCTTTCTATACTTTCGATGCTCCGACAGAAAACACTGCTAAAGTAGGTGTTGAGATTTCAGATATGGGTCTTGAAGGCGTATCTGAAGGAATCAAAGCATACTATGAAGGTGCTGCAACCATGGCTGAGATCGCTAAAAAAGCAGCAGCTATGGAAGGTGCTGCTTTCGTTGCACTTGTTCTGGAAGGCGGAGATCCGAACGGTGAGAACAAATCAATCGATGAGTTGATCGCTGTAGTAAAAGAGGTTGCAGATGCAATTGACTGCCCGTTAGTAGTGGAAGGCTGCAAGAATGTAGAAAAAGACGCAGAGCTTCTTCCGAAAGTTGCTGAAGTACTGCAGGGAAGAAACGTTCTTATCCTTTCCGAAAAAGAAGAAAACTACAAGGCAATCGGTGCTGCAGCAGGTCTTGCATACAACCAGATCGTTGGTGCTGAATCTGCAGTAGATATCAACCTTGCAAAACAGTTAAACGTTATTACCACTCAGTTAGGTGTAAATGCACAGAAGATCGTTATGAACGTAGGAAGTGCATGTGCAGGATATGGATATGAGTATGTTGTATCCACAATGGACCGTATCAAAGGTGCAGCTTTATCTCAGAATGATAATATGCTGCAGATGCCTATTATTACACCAGTTGCTTCCGAGACATGGGGCGTAAAAGAAGCATCCGCTTCTGAAGCTGATATGCCGGAATGGGGTCCGCAGGACGAACGTGGAATTGACATGGAGATCATGACAGCAGCAGCAGACCTGGCAGCAGGTTCTGACGCAGTCATTCTGAGACATCCTCAGTCTGTGGCAACTATTTCCAAGATGATCAAAGCACTTGCGTAATTGAATAGGAGGAAGAATAGATATGGCACTGAATGGTATTCAGATCTTTAAATTAACACCAAAGAAAAACTGTAAGGAATGTGGATGCCCGACATGTATGGCTTTCTCTATGAAGGTTGCTCAGGGCGCAATGAAAATTGAACAGTGTCCGCATATGTCTGATGAAGCTCTTGCTTCTCTGTCTGAGGCAACCGCTCCGCCAATGAAGACCATCAAGATCGGTACCGGCGACGGCGAATTTACACTTGGAGGAGAGACTGTACTTTTCAGACATGAGAAGACATTCGTAAGCAAAACAAGATATGCTGTTGCACTCTGCACATGCATGGATGATGCAGCAGTTGATGCAAAGCTTGCAGAAATCCCGAAGGTTGACTATGAACGTATCGGTGAGAGAATGTATGCTGAACTTGTATATGTGAACTGCAGCGAAGGCGCAGATGCAGCGAAATATACCGCACTGGTAGAAAAAGCAGCAGGCGTTGGCAGAACTCTGGTTCTTGGATGCGCAGATCCGGAAATCGCCAAAGCAGCTCTCGCAGTATGCAAAGACAGCAAACCTGTACTGAACGGCGCAAATGCTTCCAACTATGAAGCTATGAACGCTGTAGCAACAGAAGCTGGTGTAGTTCTCGGTGTAACCGGCAAAGACATCAACGAACTCTATGACACTGTTGCAGCTCTTGAGAAACTTGGCAACAAGAATCTCGTGATCGATGTAACAGGTGCAGACGTAAAAAAAACCTTCGCGAATGCTGTACAGGTTCGTCGTGCAGCTCTGAAGGATCAGGACAGAACATTCGGTTATCCGTCTATCGTTAACCTTGTTAAGCTCGCTAAAGGCGATGTACATATGCAGGCAGCACTTGCTTCCCTGTTCACAATGAAATATGGTTCCATCATTGTTATGGAACAGATGACCTACGCAGAAGCACTTCCGTTATACGGACTGCGTCAGAACCTGTTTACAGACCCGCAGAAGCCAATGAAAGTAGAACCGGGCATTTATCCTCTGAACGGAGCAGACGAGAATTCTCTCGTTGTTACCACAGTAGACTTTGCTCTTACCTACTTCGTAGTATCCGGCGAGCTGGAGCGTTCCGGTGTTCCGCTTAACCTGGTTATTAACGATGCAGGCGGATTATCCGTTCTTACATCCTGGGCTGCAGGTAAATTTACAGGCAACAGCATCTCCAAATTCATCATCGAGAATGTTGAACCGAAGGTTAAATGCAGAAAACTTCTGATTCCTGGTAAAGTAGCCGTTCTTAAGGGCGACCTGGAAGCAAAACTTCCTGGCTGGGAAATCATCGTAGGACCGAGAGAAGCTGTACAGCTTGTTAAATTCTTAAAAGATATGCAGGCATAAAGCTACCAATAATTAGGATTTATCAAACATAAAGGAGAACACGAGTATGGCAAAATTTGTAACAATTGGGGAAAGACTTTCCACTACTGCACCTGCAGTAAACAAAGCGTTTACCGAAAGAGATCCTGAGCCGATCTTAAAAAGAGCAAAACAGCAGCTTGACGCTGGTGCTACATATCTTGATGTAAATATCGGACCTGCTGAAAATGATGGAGAAGACCTGATGAAATGGGCAGTACAGCTTCTTCAGAGCAACTTCGACAATGTTCCGCTTGCATTGGATACAACCAATAAAAAAGCAATCGAAGCTGGTATTTCTGTATACAACAGAGAAAAAGGCAAACCGATCGTTAACTCCGCTGATGCCGGAGACAGAATCGAAAATATCGACCTTGCTGCAGCAAACGATGCAATTGTTATTGCTCTTTGCTCATCCGGTATGGTTGCTTCTGACAATGATGAGCGTATGATGCACTGCCAGAACATGCTGGAAAGAGGCATGATGCTTGGTATGGACCCGACAGATCTGTGGTTTGACCCGTTATTCCTGGTAGTAAAAGGAATGCAGGAAAAACAGATGGAAGTTCTGGAAGCCATTAAGATGTTCTCCGACATGGGCCTGAATTCCACTGGCGGTCTTTCCAACAACAGCAACGGAATGCCGAAACATATCCGTCCGATCATGGATTCCGCACTTGTAGCAATGTGCATGATGCAGGGATTAACATCTGCAATTGTAAATCCGAATGACCTTCGTCTGATGGAAACAATCAAATCCTGTGATATATTCAAGAACAATACTCTGTATGCAGATTCCTATCTGGAAATCTAATTTGACAGGAAAAGTCTGAATATACAAAATCAGAGGCTGGAGGCTTCGCGGCCTTCAGCCTTTTTATTACAATGGAAATTCCAGAAATCTCCTTGTAATCATTTACAAACTGCTGTAGCAGTATTTAGCACATACCATAAGGCTATGAGAAAGGTGGTTGCCGGATGTTTAAGGTAACATTTGCATTCGAAGATGGCAGTGCGGTAGAGACTTATGCCAATGCGGGGGATAATTTATTGGAAATTGCACGGGAGGCCAATGTAGCCATTGATGCTCCCTGTTCCGGAAATGCTTCCTGCGGGAAATGCCGGGTGCAGTTAAAGGATGGAGATTTAAATTCCAAAAAAACACTTCATATTTCTGACGAAGAATTTCAGGCCGGGTGGAGACTTGCCTGTGTAAGTACAGTATGCGCGGACGTGACTGTACTGGTGCCGGATATTGCATCCGCATACAAAAGCAGAATGAAAGTAGCAGATTTAAGCTCCAGAGAAGAAATTGCTATTTTTGAAAAAGCAAAAAGAGAAATCGAACTTACCGGAATTGTATTAAATAATAGTCTGGATGTTGTGGAAGTGGTTATGGATCCTCCCAGCCTGGATGATACCATGCCTGATAACGAACGTCTTACAAGAGCGCTTCGTAAATTCCTCAATATCAAACGCGTTCGTATTCCGTATGCAGTACTCAAAAAACTGCCGGATGTACTTCGCGAAAATGATTTTAAAGTAAAATGTATCTTGCGTACGACTCCGAATGATATGTTTGTCTATGACGTATTTGGAATTGATGAAAATGTAATTGTCGGAGGTCTCGCAGTCGATATCGGAACAACAACGGTATCAGCCGTTATCATCAATATGGAAAATGGAGAGATTCTGGCAAAAGGATCTGCAGGAAACGGACAGATCCGATATGGCGCGGATGTCATTAACCGTATTATAGAATCTCAGAAACCCGGCGGAAAGAAGAAGCTTCAGGATGCTGTGATCAAAGAGACAATTAATCCAATGATCCGTGAAATGTGCCGAAGCGCCAATATTCCGAAAAACCAGATTTACCGGATGTGTGTAGCATCCAACACGACTATGAATCATCTGTTTGCAGGGATTAACACGGATCCTCTTCGTACGGAACCGTATATTCCGGCATTCTTTAAAACAAATTCCCTGTTTGCTTCCGATGTGGGAATTGATATTAATCAGGATGCCCATATTATTATGGCACCGAATATAGGAAGTTATGTAGGCGGTGATATTACTGCCGGTACATTGGTAAGCATGATCTGGAACAGACCTGAATTCTCCCTGTTCATTGACCTGGGTACCAATGGTGAACTTGTATTTGGCAATTCAGATTTCATGATGAGCTGTGCATGCTCTGCAGGACCTGCCTTTGAGGGCGGAGATATCAGCTGCGGCATGCGCGCTACAGATGGAGCAATTGAAGCCTGCACCATCGATAAAGAAACCATGGAACCGACATACAAAGTAGTAGGTGAACCCGGAACAAAACCGATCGGTCTTTGCGGTTCCGGTATCATTGATGTGATAAGTGAACTTTTCATTTGCGGAATCATCAATCCCAAGGGTAAGTTTATCCGTGATGGCAAAAGAATCCGTCATGACCAGTATGGAATGGGCAGCTATGTACTGGCATTTGAGGAAGAAGCAGGTTCTGTCAAGGACGTGGAGATCACAGAGGTTGATATAGACAACTTTATCCGCGCCAAAGGAGCTATTTTCTCCGCAATCCGTACAATGCTGAGCTCTCTTGATTTTGATGTTTCCATGATAGACGATGTATATGTTGCGGGTGGTATCGGAAGCGGAATTAATATGAAAAATGCGGTGAATATCGGTATGTTCCCGGATATTCCCCTTGAGAAATTCCACTATATCGGCAATTCCTCTCTGTCAGGTGCATATCTGATGCTCCTTTCCACAAAGGCAGAGAAGAAGACCTATGAACTTGCATCCAATATGACTTATATGGAGCTTTCCACAGTTCCGACTTATATGGATGAATTCGTCGGCGCATGTTTCATTCCTCACACGGATACAAGTCTGTTTCCGGATGTTATCGAACAGATGAACAGCCGCGTGTAGCTGACGGCATCAAATTTCACATTATTTTTACAGAGGTGGCACATGGCTTTTGACAAGAACGAATTAAACTGCAATGCAGCCGGTACTTCCATGAAATTAAAGCCTGTCGGGCAGCAGCTGGGATATGAAAAAGACAGCAAAGAGAGAATGCCCTGGGAACATTATCTGGAACAGTACAGGAACACGGATCCGGCGGAGATTTCCACGCGTCTGAGTATCCCTTATGACAAAGAAACAGGGTGTTTTACGCTGGAATTTCTGGGAACAGTATATGAAATCTCTCATCCTGAATTTAAGGTGACACACCATGCGGATGATATGGGATTTTATCCCCTGGAGGAGATGATCTATGCAAGAATCCTGACGATTCGTTTTCTTCTTGGCGGAACAGTATCCGTGGGAAGCGGCAGATTTAAAACATATCGGGAAATGCCCTGGGGGGAAGTATATCTGCGCCAGTTTGACGGAAGATGTATCAAGCGCCTTGCTTTTTCCTACGGGAACAGGCTGAATGATTTTACAGCGATCATGGAGCATATACATGCACTGCCCGTAAAACATGGAGATGCGGCATTTCAGGTGGAAATCTATCCCGGATATCAGATACAGATGATTCTCTGGGAAGGTGATGAAGAGTTCCCGCCATCATCACAGATTCTGTTTTCGGATAATTTTCCGGTATCTTTTCAGGCGGAGGATATGGCTGTTATGGGTGACGTCATAATCGGTTCCCTGAAAGCATTTGCAAAAGTCATCGGATAACTGTTTTTTACAATGATGACTGCGCCGGCAGTCAGATGTATTACTATGATTAAAACAGGAGAGGGCCTGTTTTAAATATAAGCGAAAGTGTATAGAAAAGAAAAGGAGGTAATTTTCTATGGGATTCAAAACCGACATCGAAATCGCTCAGGAGTGTGAAATGCTCCCCATCACAGAAATTGCAGCAAAGGCAGGTATTGAAGACAAATATCTGGAACAGTACGGAAAGTACAAAGCAAAAATTGACTACAATCTTCTGAAAGAGACAGATAAAGAAAATGGTAAACTGATCCTTGTTACCGCGATCAACCCGACTCCTGCAGGTGAAGGAAAAACCACCACAACGGTAGGTCTTGCAGACGGTATGCAGAAACTCGGCAAAAAAGTTATGGTAGCTCTTCGTGAGCCGTCCCTCGGACCGGTATTCGGTGTTAAGGGCGGAGCTGCAGGCGGCGGATACGCACAGGTAGTTCCGATGGAAGATATCAACCTGCACTTCACAGGTGACTTCCACGCAATCGGAGCAGCCAACAACCTTCTGGCA
>JALEHU010000109.1 GCA_022770365.1 Blautia sp.
AAATGTATGGGATCCAGAAATAAACAGAACGTAGTTCTGGCAACTATCGAAGGATTAAGTCAGTTAAAAACTCCGGAAGAAGTTGCAAAACTTCGCGGAAAATCTGTTGATGAGATTCTGGCGTAAGGAGGAGAACGAAAATGGCAGGTACATTAAAAGTTACATTAGTAAAATCTCCGATTGGCGCAGTTCCGAAACACAAAAAAACTGTTGCAGCTATGGGGCTTACCAAAATGCACAAAACAGTTGAAATGCCGGATAATGCGGCAACCAGAGGTATGATTCAGCAGGTACAGCACCTGGTAAAAGTAGAAGAAGCATAAGTTGCTTTGATTGAAATTTGATTGAATATAAAATAAGGAGGTGCCAAACATGGATTTATCAAACTTAAGACCAGCAGAAGGTTCTAAGCACAGCGATAACTTCAGAAGAGGCCGCGGACATGGTTCAGGAAACGGCAAGACAGCCGGTAAAGGACACAAAGGACAGTTAGCTCGTTCCGGACACAAAAAACCGGGATTTGAAGGTGGACAGATGCCGTTATACAGACGTCTTCCTAAGAGAGGTTTCACAAACAGAAACTCCAAGGAAATCATCGCGATCAATGTTGATGTTCTGAACCGTTTTGAAGACGGCGCAGAAGTTACAGTTGAGAGCTTACTGGATAGCCGCGCAATTTCCAAAGCTGGTGACGGCGTTAAAATTCTTGGAAACGGTGAGCTGACCAAGAAACTGAATGTTAAAGTTAACGCTGTCAGTGAGACCGCAAAAGCTAAAATTGAAGCTGCAGGTGGTACAGTAGAGGTGATTTAATGTTTGAGACTCTTAAAAATGTTTTTAGAGTAAAAGAGATGCGTCGTAAGCTTCTCTATGTACTGTGGATGATTCTTGTCATCCGTATCGGTTCCCAGCTTCCGATTCCGGGGATTAACAGCAGCGTTTTTAAAGAGTGGTTTCAGAATAATACCGGTGACGCATTCAACTTTTTTGATGCGTTTACCGGTGGTTCCTTTGAGAACATGTCTATTTTTGCACTGAATATTACCCCATACATTACTTCTTCCATTATCATTCAGCTTCTTACAATCGCTATTCCTGCGCTTGAAGAGATGCAGAGAGATGGTGAAGAAGGACGTAAAAAACTTACCGCTATCACTCGTTATGTGACAGTAGGTCTTGCACTGTTTGAATCTACTGCTATGACAATTGGATTCAGCCGTGGCAATGTCATCAAAAACATGAATTTTGGTAAGGGAATTGTCGTTGTTGTATGCCTGACCGCAGGTTCTGCAATGCTGATGTGGATCGGTGAGCGTATTACTGAGAAGGGTATTGGAAACGGTATTTCTATTGTACTTTGTGTGAATATTATTTCCAGAATCCCCAGTGACATGGGCATTTTGTACGATAACTTCGTAAAAGGAAAAACAATTGCCAAGGGAATGCTGGCAGGACTGATCATCTGTGCCATTATTCTGGTAGTTGTAGTATTTGTATTGATTCTGAATGGTGCTGAGAGAAGAATCCCGGTACAGTATTCAAAGAAAATGGTAGGAAGAAAATTGATGGGTGGTCAGTCCACCAATATTCCTCTGAAGGTCAATACAGCAGGTGTTATCCCGATTATCTTTGCTTCTTCGATTATGTCTTTCCCGGGTATTATTGCCCAGTTTGCCGGAAAAGCGAATGGAACAGGCATTGGAAGTGAGATTCTGAGAGGATTAAGCTCCAGTAACTGGTGTAATCCGGCTCAGATACAGTATTCATGGGGGTTGCTGGTATACATTGCTCTGTGTATATTCTTTGCATATTTCTATACATCCATTACCTTCAATCCGTTGGAGGTTGCGGACAATATTAAGAAGCAGGGCGGTTTCATTCCCGGTATTCGTCCGGGAAAACCTACGTCAGACTATTTGACGAATATCTTGAATTATATTATATTTATAGGTGCAGTAGGTCTGATTATTGTGGCTGTTATTCCGTTCTTCTTTAACGGAGTGTTCGGGGCAAATGTTTCTTTCGGAGGAACATCTATCATCATCGTTGTGGGTGTTATTCTTGAGACAGTGAAACAGATTGAGTCCCAGATGCTTGTCCGCAATTACAAGGGCTTCTTGAACAATTAAAAATGAAGGTTGTGGTGCAAATGTGCCACAGCCTTGATTTGTATACAATTAAGCCATGGATCAGGAACCGGAGACTGGTGCGTTGTGGCATGGCGAACATTAACTACAAGAAACGGAGGGTATTAGTATGAGAATCATTATGTTGGGTGCACCTGGAGCAGGCAAAGGAACACAGGCAAAGAAAATCGCTGAAAAATATGGAATTCCGCATATTTCCACAGGTGATATTTTCCGTGCCAATATCAAAAACGGAACTGAACTGGGTAAAAAAGCAAAAACCTACATGGATCAGGGGCTTCTTGTTCCGGATGAACTGACCTGTGATCTGGTTGTGGACAGAATTCAGCAGCCGGATGCCCAGAAAGGTTATGTATTGGATGGTTTCCCGAGAACAATCCCGCAGGCGGAATGTTTGACGGATGCATTGAACAAATTAGGCAGTAAGATAGATTATGCCATCGATGTAGACGTACCGGATGAAAACATCGTAAACCGTATGTCCGGAAGACGTGCATGCTTAAAATGCGGCGCTACTTATCATATTGTTTATGCTGCACCAAAAACAGAAGGTGTATGCGATACCTGCGGTGAAGCACTTGTACTTCGCGATGATGATAAGCCAGAAACTGTAAGCAAACGTCTGAAGGTTTACCATGATCAGACCCAGCCCCTTATTGATTATTATACCGGACAGGGTGTTCTGAAGACTGTTGACGGTACCAAAAATCTGGAAGAGGTTTTCCAGGAAATCGTGGCAATCTTGGGAGAATAAAGAATGTCAGTTTCTATTAAATCAGAACATGAAATAGAACTTATGCGGGAGGCAGGTCATCTTCTGGAAAAAGTCCATGATGACCTTGCCGCTTACATCAAACCGGGAATCAGTACGAAAGAGCTTGATCGTATCGGCGAAGATATGATCCGCTCTATAGGCTGTATTCCTAACTTTTTGAATTACCAGGGCTTTCCAGGCTCCTTCTGCATCAGTCTGAATGATGAGGTGGTGCACGGAATTCCTTCCGAGAAAAAAATCATCCAGGAGGGAGATCTTGTTAAGATTGATGCCGGATTGATTTATAAGGGCTATCACTCAGATGCGGCCCGGACCTACGCAGTTGGTGAAGTTGCACCAGAAGCAAAGCAGCTGATGGATGTGACAAAACAGTGCTTTTTTGAAGGACTGAAATATGCGAAAGCAGGAAATCATCTGAATGATATTTCAAAGGCAATCGGCGCGTATGCTGCCAGATATCGTTACGGTATTGTGCGCGATCTTGTGGGACATGGAATCGGAACTCATCTTCATGAGGATCCGCAGATTCCGAACTTCCCTCAGAAACGCAGAGGTATTAAGCTGATGCCGGGTATGACGCTGGCTGTAGAGCCTATGATCAATCTTGGCCGGGCTGACGTAGCATGGGAGGATGATGACTGGACTGTTGTAACCATGGATGGTTCACTTTCCGCTCATTACGAGAACACCATTCTGATCACAGATGGTGAACCGGAAATTCTGACTCTCACCAAGTAACAGAATGAAGACACAGGAGGTTTAATATGTCTAAAGCAGATGTGATTGAGGTGGAAGGCACTGTATTGGAGAAGCTGCCTAACGCAATGTTTAAAGTTGAATTGGAAAACAAACATGTTGTGCTGGCACACATCAGTGGCAAATTACGAATGAACTTTATTCGTATCCTTCCAGGAGATAAGGTTACCATTGAGCTTTCTCCGTATGATTTGTCCAAAGGCAGAATTATCTGGAGAGATAAATAAAATCAGGATCCCGGGCTTGTACCGGGATCTTTTTTTGTGAAATAACGGGCTTTTCAAGAAATAGCGGGCAATATTGCGGAAATTTTTCCGCTGTATTTTAACGAAAATGCTTGCATTATTACATAAAGTATGATAATATCTTAACAAAGAAAAGGGAGTAGCGGCCATTGATTTAAAACCGGGAATGTGTTTTAGGGAATGGTACATATATGCGTCAGTACGATATCCGGGAACGGGTGTCCGCGATATGAGATAATCTGCAAGACTTTTATTTTGAGACAGAAGAAAGCTGTCTGAAATAAAAGTCTTTTTCTTTTCTTTATATTAATGAAAATCAGGAAAAAGAACAATCAAAGAACAACTAAGGAACAACCAAAGGAACAGGAACCCTTTTGCCATGGGAAAGGTTTCCTGAGAAGGAGGAAAAAATGACAGATTTTGATGAAATGAATACACAAAGACCAAGAAAAAAAGTAAAGATGCCAAAAGGCGGAAAACATGTGAAGATCGCCGGAATAGTGGCAGTTGGAGCAGTACTGGTAGGTGTTATGGCAACAGACTGCACCTATCAGATTCAGGAACAGGAACAGGCGGTGCTTTCTACATTTGGAGTGCCGAAGGCTGTTTCGGAGACAGGCCTTCACTTTAAAATTCCTTATATCCAGAAAGTTTATAAAGTGAATACAACCATTCAGGGATTCCCCATCGGATATGAGGAGGTAACAAATGCTACTATTTCCAATGAAGGAATCATGATCACATCAGATTATAACTTTATTGATGTTGATTTTTATGTGGAATACAGGATTGCTGATCCAGTAAAATATCTTTATACGTCTCAGCAGCCGGAAAATATTCTGAAAAATATTTCACAGGGATGTATCCGAACTGTAATTGCAAGTTATGACGTGGATTCTGTTCTTACTACCGGAAAGAGTGAGATTCAGAGTAAGATCAAGGAAATGATCATGCAGAAAATCGAAGAACAGGATATCGGAATTCAGCTTGTGAACATCACCATTCAGGATTCTGAACCGCCGACACAGGATGTTATGAAAGCATTCAAGGCAGTTGAAACAGCGAAACAGGGAAAGGAAACTGCACTGAATAATGCCAATAAATACCGTAATGAGAAACTTCCGGAAGCGGAAGCACAGGCCGATCAGATTATTCAGGATGCAGAAGCACAGAAACAGGTTCGTATCAATGAAGCGGAAGCAGAAGTTGCCAAATTCAACGCAATGTATGAAGAATATGCGAAGAATCCGGAAATTACGAAAAAGCGGATGTTTTACGAGACAATGGAAGAAGTCCTTCCGGATATGAAGCTCATCATTGATGATGGCAGTGGAGTACAGAAAGTACTTCCAATAGATTCTTTCGTGGAAATGCCGGAAAGCACATATTCTTCTGCGGATACTACTAAAAATGCCTCCGCAGATATTTCATCAGATGCATCATCTGAAAACGAACAGTAAACGGATATGACAGGAAATAGTCATGCATTATTCACAATCTGAAAGGTATGGTATACAGTATGAAAAAACGAAGTATTTTGACGATCATCATCGGTGTGGCAGTAATCGCTGTGGGCGGGATGTCTGTTACAGTGACTGCACAGAATGAATATAAACTGATCAGACAGTTCGGCAAGGTGAAAAGGGTCATCAGTTCACCGGGAATCAGTTTTAAGATTCCGTTTATAGAAACAGCAGCGACTTTGCCGAAACAGACGCTTCTCTATGATCTGTCCCCATCGGACGTGATCACCAGGGATAAGAAGACGATGATCAGTGACAGTTATGTGCTTTGGAGAATTGAGGATCCTCTGAAATTTGCGCAGACACTGAACTCCTCCATAGAAAGTGGTGAAAGCCGTATCAACACTGCTGTTTATAATGCTACAAAAAATGCCATCAGCAGTATGTCTCAGGACGAAGTGATCACCAGCCGTGACGGCGAGCTGTCTGATATCGTTATGAATGCGGTCACCCCAAATATGTCTCAGTATGGTATTGAGCTTCTGGAATTTGAGACAAAGCAGCTGGATCTTCCGGATGACAATAAGGAAGCTGTTTATGAGAGAATGATTTCCGAGCGTGATAACATTGCGGCTACCTATACTGCAGAAGGAAACTCTGAGGCGAAGGTGATCCGAAATACAACAGATAAGGAAATTGCCATCAAGATCTCAGAAGCACAGAAACAGGCTGAAATTTTGAAAGCAGAAGGCGAACAGGAATATATGAAAATTCTTGCACAGGCCTACGGAGAAGAAGACAGAAGTGAATTTTATTCCTATGTACGAAGTCTTGAGGCACTGGAAAAATCCATGACCGGAGGCGATAAAACAATAATTCTCTCCTCTGATTCACCGATCGCGCAGATTTTTGAAGGAGAGTGAATAATCGCGCAAATATAATCTGAGAAAGTAAAAAATAACAGTAAATACAACAGTAACAATAACAGTAGATATAATAGTAACAATGACAATAAATATAGCAGTAACAATAAATATAGCAGTAACAACGACAGACTGGCTGCTGCGGAAGGAAATTCTTCCGCAGCAGCATTTTTTTTATAATTCATCATGAAAAACCATTGGGATATTGACAAATGGCAGGGAATATTTTAAAATTTTCGTAAACAAAAACGAGGAAAATAGTGGAAAACTTTTTTTCGCAAGGTCAGCAAAGATGAAGGGGTCAAACTTTTTGTTTGCCCTTTTTTTCAGTGTCAGGGCGAAGTTAACAAACGTGATGCTTAAATGATGTACTGGTGCCGGACATTACACTTGTCCTGACGAAAAATAACAGGAGAATGAACAGATGAAAGAACCGGTTATTGAAATGCGGAACATCACCAAGCGGTTTGGTGATGTAATAGCCAACGAAAATGTAAATCTGTCGCTGTATCCCGGAGAAATCCATGCATTGCTTGGGGAGAACGGGGCAGGAAAAAGTACACTGATGAATGTTCTTACCGGAATTTACAGACCAAATTCCGGAGAAATCTATTATCACGGGAAAAAAGTATCGATCAAATCACCAAAACAGGCTGTGGACATGGGCATTGGCATGGTGCATCAGCATTTCCGGCTGATTCCGCCTCTGTCTGTTGCGGAAAATGTGTTTCTATATATGCCTGACTGTAAAAAAATACTCCGGCAGAAAGAGATGGAGGAGGCAATTGATGCCTGCTCCAGAGAATTCCATCTGGAGGTGGATCCCTCAGCCAAGGTCTGGCAGCTCTCTGTAGGAGAACAGCAGAGAGTGGAGATCATAAAACTTCTCTACCGGGGAGCGGATATCCTGATACTGGATGAGCCTTCAGCAGTGCTGACTGCCCAGGAGGCAGTGGAGATGTTTAAAGTGCTCCGTAAAATGGCAGACAGCGGAAAGAGTGTCATTATTATTTCCCATAAAATGAACGAGGTAATGCAGAATGCGGACAGAATCACTGTGCTGAAAGGCGGCAGGGTGGAAGATACCATGGAAGCGGCGGATGCAACCATTGATCGTCTTACGAAGGCTGTGGTGGGAGAACGTGAATTTGTTCCGCAGGTGCGTCAGAGACATACACTTTCTGATGATGTTGTTCTTAAGGCAGAAGGTCTGTCTGTAAAAAACGACAAAGGGCTGGAGGCAGTGAAAAATGTTTCTTTTACTATCCGTGCCGGTGAGATTTTCGGTATTGCGGGAGTGGCAGGAAACGGTCAGAAGGAGCTTACTGAAGCAGTGGCAGGACTTCGTAAGATTCAAAAAGGAAAGGTCACTGTAAAAGGAGAAGATCTTACTTCTTTGAGTATCCGCAAGCATATTGACAAGGGAATCTCCTTTATACCGGAGGATCGTCTTTCCATGGGACTTGTACCGTCACTGGATATGACGGATAATATTATCCTCAAGCATTTTGGCAGTGAAAAATTCAGCCGCAGAGGAATTCTGAAAAAGAAATCAATGGACGAAACGGCTGTTTCCTACATAGAACGTTACGACATCAAAACAGCAGGCATTCATTCGCCGGCAGGTCTGATGTCAGGCGGTAATCAGCAGAAGCTTCTGATCGCAAGAGAGGTGAACGGCAATCCTTCTCTTCTGGTGGCATCCTATCCGGTACGTGGACTGGATATTGGAGCAACAGAAGCCATTCACAAAATTCTCCTGGAGGAAAGTGCCAGGGGAACAGCCATTCTTCTCGTTTCAGAAGAACTGGATGAAATTTTCCAGATGGCAGACAGGATCGGTGTCATGTGTGACGGAAACATGATGGCTGTCCTTGATCGGGAAAATGCAGATTACGAAACTATAGGAAGACTGATGTCGGGAGAACAATTATGAAGAAGATACGGTTAGAGAAAAAAAGTACCAGTTCGGGATTTTCCGTCTTTTTGAATTCCGTTCTGTTTACCGGAGTGGCATTGATATTCTGTGCATTTATCATTGCTGCTGCAGGTTTTAATCCTGTTGATGTTTATGCAAAAATGTTCCGCAAAGCATTTTTGTCAGCCAGAGGCATCAGAAAGGCAGTGGAATCCGGCCTTCCGTTGATGCTCTGCGGACTTGGTGTGTCCATTACCTTCCGCATGAATCTGAATAATATCGGTGCGGAAGGACAATATGCGATAGGTGCTGTTTTTGGAGCAGCCTTTGTTCTGTACGGACCGGAGCTTCCGGGTGTACCGGGAATCATTCTGCTTGCTGTGTGCTGTTTTGCAGGAGGGGCTCTCTGGGCGCTCCTTAGTGCAGTTCCAAAAGCATTCTGGGATGTGGACGAAAGCATTACGACACTGATGCTGAATTATGTGGCGCTGATTCTTCTGAGCTATCTCTGCCTGGGACCATGGAAGGCAAAAGGACAGAATGTAGGACAGACGGAGAAAATTCCGGATGTTTATCAGATTCCGGAAATACCGGGGCTGGAGATCAGTATGGCTTTCCCTGTGGTGATTCTTATCGCATTGCTGATGTTCTTATTCTACAGATATACAACCAGAGGGTATCAGATCAATGTGATCGGCAAGAGCCTGACTGCAGCCAGATATGCAGGCATCAATATCCGCGGAAATATTTTACTGGTCCTTTGCTTAAGCGGTGGTCTTGCGGGCCTTGCCGGATTTGTCCAGTATGCGGCAGTAACCGGGCGCGTGCAGGAGAATATGCCGAATAACGCCGGATATACGGGAATTGTTATTGCATATCTGAGCCGTTTTAATCCGATCGTTGTGATCATTGTATCAATCCTGTTTGCGGGGCTGCAGAACAGCAGTGCGACTGTGCAGGTAATGGGAGTACCGGCACAGATTGCAACTATGATGCAGGGTGCTATTATGATCATTGTCATTGCAGGTGACTTTTTTCAGAGATACAGATTTGTCTTTGCAGAGAAAGGAGGGAAAGCATCATGAATTTGATTATTTCAATTCTTTCGGGTGCCATTGTATATGCGGTATCCGTGATGTATGCCGGGATAGGTGAGACCTTTTCTGAACGTGCGGGTATCATGAATCTGGGCGTGGAAGGAATTATGCTAATGGGTGCTGTGTCCGGGTATATTACAGCAGTCAATACACAGAATCTGGCTGTTTCTTTCCTGGTGGTGCTTCTGACAGGCGCTGTTTTCGGACTGGTGTTTGCGTTCCTTACTGTGACGCTTCAGGCGGACCAGACGGTATGCGGTATGGCGATGCTGACCTTTGGAACGGGACTCAGCGGATTTCTCGGCAAGGATGTGACCGGTGTAGCTGCAAATCTCAAATTTCAGACGATACCGATTCCGCTTCTGAAGGACATTCCGGTAATCGGACCGATTTTCTTTCAGCAGAATATACTTGTTTATGCGATGTATGTGATCGTTCCATTGTCTCTTTTCTATATTTACAGAACGAAATACGGATTATATCTCCGTGCGCTGGGAGAGAATCCGGCTGCGCTTGATTCAGCTGGTATGAACATTTTTGCCATGCGTTATGCCTATGTAATACTGGGATGCTCCATGATTGCAGTCAGTGGTTCATGTGTAACTCTTGCAAATACGAATTTCTGGAGTCCGGGAATGACAGCCGGGAAAGGATGGATCGCATTTGCGCTTGTCGCTTTTTCATCATGGAACCCTTTGAAACTGACTCTGGGAGCGCTGCTGTTCGGATTTATCAGCTGCCTCGGAAGTAATCTCCAGATCTATCTTCCAAGTGTACCTACGGAAATCTACAGTGCAATGCCCTATATTGCCACGATTATTGCGTTTATTCTTGCCACGGGAAACTTCCGCAAGGTTCACACGGCGCAGCCGGCAGCTCTCTGCAAGCCGTATGACCGTGAGAGCAGGTAAAAAATGTGCATAACCGGCAGAAGCCGGCTATTATATACAATACATTTAAAGGAGAAAAAAATCATGAAAAAGACAACACTCAGCTTTATGATGGCAGCATCAATGCTGACCATGTGTGCAGTACCAGCAGCCGCAGCAGAACCGATGGATCCAAGCGAACTGATCGTTGGAGAACTTCATTATTCTGTTGCAGAAGACGGCGGTTTCGCCCAGGCACTTCATACCGGTGTGGTAGAAGCGTGTGAAAATCTTGGTATTGACACAGAAACCAATCTTCTGACCATGGAAGAAATTTCAGAAGAGGATCCGGCACTGATCGAATCTGCGGTGGAAGAACTGGTGGACAGCGGAGCAAACATTATTTTCGGATGTTCTACAGGCTATGCAGGACAGCTTGCAGAACTTCAGGAAGAATTCCCGGAAGTTGTTTTTGCACAGTACAATAATGATGTATATGAAAATATCGTAGAATTCCAGATCCGTGGTTATGAGGGTATGTTCCAGGCTGGATATCTCTGTGCACTGATGAACGAAGGTTCCAATGAACTTGGATTCGAGGCAAGTATGGATGATGCATCTGTGCGCACCGCGATCAACTCTTTTGCTCTGGGCGCAAAATACGCAAATCCGGATGCAACGGTTCAGGTTGTATGGGCAGACAGCTGGTATGATCTTGACATCGAAGCAAATAATGCAAAAACGCTGATCGACAGCGATATCAAATACATGGGTATGGAAGCTTCCTCACCGGCAGTTCCCCAGACCTGTGAAGCAAACGGTGCATTCTGCGTCGGCTATAATGTGGATATGGAAGCATCCGCACCTGGTGCAGTCATGACATCCTTTGTATGGAACTGGACTCCTATTTTCCAGGATATCCTTCAGAAGACTGCAGACGGAACTATCGATATTTCCGCAGATTATTATGAAGGCGGTGAATGCTCCGCACTGGCTGAATTCAATTCTGACCTGGTTCCGGAAGAAATCCAGGAGAAAGTTCTGGAAGTAAAAGACAAAATTGCCAGCGGCGAAATCGTTGTTTATGCAGGTGAGCTCAAAGATGATGAAGGCAATGTTCTCGTAGCAGAAGGCGAAACTATGGCAGACGAAGATATTCTTGCTCAGGATTTCTTTGTTGAAAATGTAAAAGGTGGAAAATAAGCATGGATTATAAGAAATTTTTAGAGCTGTACCAGAGAGGACAGACCGGAAAGCAGGTATCCAAAGAAGACTGGGATATGGAGTATATTGTTGATACCATGCTTGAGTATAAGGATGAATACGGGTTTTCCTGGGACAGACAGGTGATCATCCCCGAGGATGAAGACCTCTTTAAAAAGATGTTTGAAGCAGCGAAAAAGCTTATCCTGGAAATCGGTATCTATAATCTTTCCACACAGAGGATCATCTCTTTTACAGAAGAAGAAATTGATGAGGGAATCCGCAATATGAAAACCTCTCTGACTATGGGGGAGGGTAAAGATGCAGTGACGCTTGTGGCACGTAAGATTGAAGATGAACGGGAACCTGTGATCTGGGCCGGAAATCCGGGATGTCCAACACCGGAGAGATTATATCTTCCGATTATCCGAAGTGTTGCGAAGGAACCGCTCATTGATCTTCTGACCTGCGGATCGCTTGTGGATATAGACGGTTATCCGGTGAGAAACGGTGAAGCAACAGAAGTCTTTGCAGTACGAAGGGAACTTCAGTATCTCCATAGTGCACTGAAAGAAGTGGGACGTGAAGGCATGGGGCTTCTGGCAGCGGAAAGTGCAGTTACAGAGATCGGTGATTTTGCTGCATCCTATGACAGAGCACTGCGCCCGTGTGATTCCCATCTTGTCGCAACCTTTAATGAGCTGATGATCGATAACGGCAATCTGCTGCGTGCAGCGAATTCCTTTGACTACGGAATGAAAAATGCTTCTCTGGCATGTACGATGGTAGGAGGTCTTGGAGGAGATGCTCCGGGAGCTACTGTTGTTATGATCGCATCGATTCTTGCTGCGAACCTGATCTGCAATGCGGATTACCATCTCTGTCATCCGATTCATATCTCTGATGTAGCAACTACGGCAAGAGGCTGTCTGTGGCTTCAGGCGGTTCTCTGTCAGACTTTTGCAACACAGGCTCCTGCAATTATTGTATGTGATCTGTGGCCTGCCAGCGGTGCCATGACAAAGGAACTTCTTTATGAAGTGGCTGCCAATGCCATAGTTGTAACTGTCTGCGGCGGACATCTGGAAGGAATCGGTGCTGCCAACGGAAATGCTCCTCACGGAACAGGACTTGAGATCCGTTTGATGGCGGAAGTTGGCAAAGCTGTTGCAGGACAGCATATGACCCGCTGCGAGGCGAATGAAATCGTTCTGAAGCTTTTGGAAAAATATGAATATATTTTCCAGAAAGAGGGCGGCAATCCGGGTGTTCCGTTTGATGAAGCATATAATATGGAAACCATTACACCTGTTCCGCAGTGGGAACATATGTATGAAGAAGTAAAAGCAGAGCTTGCTGAGATGGGGATTAAGTTTCAGGACTGATTTTTGAATATAGAGGTTGCATTTGATCTGGCAATTAATATTTGAAAAAAATATGTAAAGAAATCCAAAAAATACTTGCAATTTATAAATGTTGGTGTTAAACTATAATGCGGACGCGCTCCAGGACGATAGGAGTGCGTCCGAAACTGCAGATTCAATGCCTATACTACGGAAGGAGGATTTCCAGTGAAAGTAAGATCATCTGTAAAGCCGATCTGCGAAAAATGCAAGATCATCAAAAGAAAAGGATCTATCAGAGTAATCTGTGAAA
>JALEHU010000029.1 GCA_022770365.1 Blautia sp.
AGACTATCAGGAACAGGTACCGCTCCAGGAAACCGTATGCAAATCCATACGGTTGGGATTCGATTCAAGATTGGTTCTGGAAACATTGAAAGCCTTCACCTGTGACAATATTGCACTGGGCTTCACCAGCCCACGAACACCGATGATTGTGGAAGCAGAGGACAGCGACATGAAAGCCATGGTGCTTCCGGTAGCGATAAGGGAGGCTTAAATATGATCGAGATTATATCAGTAAAAGATATCAAAGACGCAACACCAGAGGAACTTGCAAATCTTCGCCGGAAGGGACTTCTTCCGGCAGAAGGAACCAGGAGAACATCTGGAAGACCTCTCAGCCCGTATGAGCGAACCAGAGCACAGGTGGCTGCTACTGGAAACAGATGGGCGATGGAAAACTTTATTGCCACGCACAGCTGAAAGGGGATGAAATAAATGAATTTGTATAGATATTATCAGCATGATGGATTCCGATGCGAAACTACAGTCGGAATTGTTAAAGCAAAAGACATGCAAGAGGCTGAAAAAATCGTAAAAAAACATTACGAAAAAGCATATCGAGGAAAATTCCAGCGCGATGGTTGGAAGCTGGAAGAAGTTGAGTTTTCCGATGATGGATGCAGCGAAATTTATTACGGGTGATTAATATGGCGAAGGCGTTATATAACTTATGCAAAAGGAATGGGACAGTGATGGAGTACTCCATCACTGGATCCGAAGTAGCTGAATTGATTAGCTGCAAAAAGCAGGATGTTTATAATTCTGCGAGCTACGGCCAGATGATCCGGAAAGAGTTTTACGTTGAAGTTGTAGACCGGCCACTGAGCAGAACGAAAGATCTTACATTGCTTTTGGAATATGACCGGGTTTGCAGAGAAATTCTTGAGAGGTGTGGGAAAATATGGATGCAGAAGAAACAAAACGATGGAAGGCGAAACAGCTCCGCTATAAAAAGCCGATAGTCCGGGATTTGAACTTGGACAAGATACAAGAGGATTTATGGAACATCATGGAGGAATGTGAAAATATTCGGTGGTATACAGATTCTGACGATGGAAACGATTCTCTTATTAATGCTTTGGATGGAGATGAAGACGAAGCATATGAATTTAAAATGGCGTTTGCGGATCTGTGTGCTGAATGTGAAAGAATGCAAGAGGATTTGCAGGAAGAATGGATTCCGAATTGTTTCGATATGTTTTTCGTGGCTGCAGGCGCAGGAGAAAGCTTTGGAGGATTGCTTGGCTGGGATTCCTTTGAAGGAGACTATTTCGGAATCAACAGCTCAGATGCTTGGGCTGAGGACGAAGCAAAGAAGAAATTAAAAACAATGACAAAGGATGAATTGGTAGCAGCGGCCAGGCAGTGCTTTAAGGTTTACCAGTCGTATATAGGACTGCGGAATCGTTACGATTCCATGAAAGCGGCTATAGATATCCTGAGAGATCAGAACACGGGATTTTTGCAGATAATAAAAGAAATTGAAAAGCTTTACGAACAGGCAGCTGAACATCAGGGACTATATGCAGAGTACAGTAAGGAGTGGAAGGAATTTGAGCGTTATACAGATGCGCTTCCACAGGAAGCTTGGATTCAATAATGCGGACAAAAATCTTATCCCGCTTTGAAAAATGAATCTAAAGGAGTGAGAAAATTATAGAGGATGAAACAGGTTTTGAAATATCCGGGTGCGAAATGTCGCCTAGCAAATTGGATCGTCAACAACATGCCAAAACATAGTGTATACCTAGAACCATACGCAGGTAGCTTATCAGTACTGTTGAACAAACCACGTTGCCATATAGAAACAGTAAATGATCTGCATGGCGAGGTAGTAAACTTTTTCCGAGTGCTGAGAGATAATCCCTACGAATTAAAGCAGCTGCTAGAGCTTACCCCGTATAGTAGAGAAGAATATGATCTGGCTTATCAGGAAGCGGAAAATGAAATTGAAAGAGCCAGACGATTTTGCGTAAGATGTTGGCAGGGATTCGGCTGTGCGAATTTATACCACAATGGGTTTAAGAGCGGGCAGCAATCAAACAGCCCGAATCCGGCGAAAGCATGGGCAGAGTATCCAGAGGTTATCATTCCGGCAGCAGAACGGATGAAGGGCGTTCAAATCGAGAACCTTCCTGCGATTGAGCTTATTAAGCGATACAACACCTCAGATGTATTCATTTATGCAGATCCGCCATATTTGCACAGCACCAGAAAGAAATATTTGTACAAATACGAAATGACGGACAACGATCACTTGGAGATGCTGGATGTGCTGATACATCATCCTGGTCCGGTAATGATAAGCGGTTATGAAAATGATTTATACGATTTCATTCTTAAAGACTGGACCAAAATAAAAAAGGATGCGCAGGCCGAGGGTGGAGCTAAAAGAGAAGAGTGCTTGTGGATGAATTATACCGATACGCAGTTGTCGTTTGAAGTAAATTTCCCAGAGATAATGCCATTATGACGATTCGGAGGAAACAGAATGAAATATCCAGAAGATTTATATATTGATTCCCAAATTTTCGCAGCTGATATGGATGGTTCGGAATCTAATTTTACAGAAAAAATTGTAAAAACACGAACACCTCATTTGTGCTGCGTATGTGAAAACCAGATACCTAAAGGTTCAAAGATGCTGAGACAGAAAGCTATAGTAGAAGGCGAGGGATGGAAAAGTTGTTATGTATGCCTACCTTGCATAGAAAAGTGGCTAGAAGAATCCGGGCAAGTAGAAGAAAATGAATATTGAGAACATTGAAGAGCAAAGGTGGAGGCAAAATGACAGAGCAGAGGTGACGAAATTTCTTAGCCAGTTGCTCATAAATACACGCTTTGCTGGTGCTGGGAAACACTGGGACAGCGAAGTTGGCGTTGATTCATGGACACCGAAGGCAAGGCGGGTGGACTACATGGAATTTTCTCCGGCGAATCAATGCTCTGTGTCAGGAATAGAAAAAGGCATATTCACCTGCTATGAAATCAAGAGCTGCAAAGAGGATGTTTATAGCGGTAATGGATTGAATTTCTTCGGGGAAAAGAATTACATTGTAACTACGATGGCGTGTTACAAAGACATTCTGCCAGATTTCCGGAGTGGCAAATTTGCTAATTACATGAGTGAAAAGCACCCGGATTCATCAACTTATTACGGCATTATGGTTGCTATTCCGTTTTTGGGAGAAGCAACGGAAGAATTCAATGATCCTACACCATTAAGCGAGGATAGAAACTGGAAGTTGGAAATTGTATTGCCTTGCAGGCAGGGGATAAGAACGAAGTCTATGACAGAATTACTATTCTGCATGCTGCGGAGCGGGCGTTGAGAGGAGGAATTAAGATGGCAATATTCCATAAAACATTGCAGTATCATGAAGATACAACGAAGAAAAGAGATATTTCTCAGGAAGATATACAATTTCTGAAGAAATTGCAGCTTGAAATGAATACTCAGGACACAACAGGAACAGCGGATCCTCGCTTCTGGGTTATTAAAGGTAGCGAGAGAGTGATCAATAATGAGGATCCGGACGAGCTGTGCTTGCAAGT
>JALEHU010000002.1 GCA_022770365.1 Blautia sp.
ACGGTCTGCGTGTAGTTCCTTGTAAACTGACCTAAATGCCGTTGAAAATAATCCCCTGGTGCTTTTCCTGCCTGTTTATGTTTTTACAATATATATTAATGTTTAATTCAGGAGATATTCCGGCATCTCTAAAACAAGGCAGAAAAAAACATGGACGTGTATGAAATTGATTGATTAGTTTCAGGCAAATAAGAAACAGCACGATAACATGAGGTTCCCTTCGTTTTCAGAAATAGGAAGCTTTAGCGCATTTTGCGAGCATAGCAACAGTTCTTGGAGCATGTTTGAGCCTGCAAAGCAGGCGAGTTTGCGGAAAGACCTGTTTGATAGGCGGCGCAGCAAAATGAAGAAAGCGACGAGTCTGAAAACGAAGGGAACCTCATGTTATCGTGCGTCCTGATTTTTTTCTTGTTATTTTCTGTGAATTTTAGTATAATGAAGCAATAAAGAGAAAAGGGAGGATTTTTTATGAACGAAAAGAAAAAAGGTGGAGGCGCCCTGCTTGGTGCTGCGTTTCTGATGGCGACATCCGCGATCGGTCCCGGATTCCTGACACAGACAGCGAAGTTTACCAGTGACTATCAGGCCAGCTTTGGATTTGTTATTCTGTTTTCTATTATTCTGGCAGCGATTGCCCAGCTGAATATCTGGCGGGTACTCTGTATGACGGGCCTGCGCGGACAGGAAGTGGCAAATAAGGTTCTGCCGGGTCTTGGATATCTGGTTTCCTTCATGGTTGTTCTGGGTGGTCTGGTATTTAATATCGGTAATGTGGGAGGTGGCGCTCTTGGCTTTAATACACTTCTCGGTATTCCCACCAAGGTTGGCTATGTACTGGCAGGAGCGATTGCCATTGCGGTATTTCTTCTGAAAAATGCGAAGGCTGCCATGGATACTCTGACCAAGGTGCTGGGCGGCGTGATGATTGTTGTTATTTTTGGAATCATTATTGTGGTTCAGCCGCCGATGGGCAGTGCACTGAAAAACACCTTTGTGCCGGATGCCGGAGTGACGAATCTGTTCCCGGCCATTATTACTCTGCTGGGCGGTACGGTAGGAGGATATATTACCTTTGCCGGTGCGCATCGTCTGATCGATGCGGGAATTACCGGAGAGAAGAATCTGAAAGAAATCACAAAGAGTTCGGTTATGGGTATCGGTATCGCGACGATCGTCCGGGTATTTCTGTTCCTTGCGGTTCTGGGTGTTGTTGTGAAGGGCGTGACACTGGATGCTTCCAATCCCGCTGCCGATGCGTTCCTGCAGGGAGCAGGTCAGATCGGATACCGTTTCGCAGGGCTGGTTCTGCTGTGTGCAGCGGTTACTTCCATTATCGGCGCGGCATATACTTCCGTGTCGTTCCTGAAAACATTCCATCCCAGTATTGCAAAGAATGAGAACTGGGTGATCATCGGATTTATTGCAGTTTCCACACTGATCATGCTGATTCTTGGAAATCCGGCTACCCTTCTGGTGGTTGCAGGTGCTCTGAACGGACTGATCCTTCCGATTACACTGGGGATCTGCCTGATTGCGTCTCAGAAGAAATCCATTATGGGGCAGAATTATCATCATCCTGTTGTGTTGCTGATCCTGGGAATCATTGTGGTAATCCTTTCCGCATATCTGGGTGTGACGACATTTGTTTCCAATTTGGGAAAACTGTTTGCGTAACAGTGGTAAATATAGTAGAATAAAGTAACTGTGAACGATGAAACAGTTACAAAATCAGAAAAAAGGTGTGATCAGATTGGTTGCACCTTTTTAAATAATGAAAATAGTGATGCAGGAGTGAATATAGGAATAGGAGAAGATGGGTATGCAGAATATCAGAATATTAACCGCGGGGGATTCCTCTCTTCTGGTTGAGTTCGGAAATGAGATTAGTCCGGCGATCAATAAAAAAATCACTACAACCTTGAATCTGATGCGGGAGCAGCACATTGAAGGTGTAGTGGATGTGATACCGGCATTCTGTTCTCTGCTGATTAATTACGATCCCCGCGTTATCAGTTATGAAGAATTAAAGGACAGGATGATGGGACTGGTAAAAATGGAGGGACAGACCGGGCAGGACAGAAAAAGGATCTTTGAGATTCCCGTATGCTACGGCGGTGAGTACGGTCCGGATATTGCAAGTATTGCGGCGCATGCAGGTCTCAGTGAGGAGGAAGTGATCCGCATTCATTCCTCCAGGGATTATCTGATCTATATGCTGGGATTTCTTCCAGGATTCTGTTATCTTGGAGGACTGGATGAGAGAATTCATACGCCCAGACTGGCGAATCCCAGAATCAAGATCAATGCGGGAAGTGTGGGAATCGGAGGTTCCCAGACAGGTATTTATCCGCTGGATTCTCCCGGAGGATGGCAGCTTATGGGCATGACCCCTGTCAGGACCTACGATCCCGGGCGGGAAGTACCGATTCTTCTGGAGGCAGGAGATTATATCCGTTTTGTTCCTGTTGATGAAGCGGAATACAAACGGATCAAAGAATCAGTAGAACGAGGGGAATACCAGTGCATCGTTCATGAAGGAGAGGTGTAAAATGGGAATTCGTATATTGAAAGGCGGAATGCTGACAACGGTACAGGATCTGGGACGTACAGGATACCAGAGCCAGGGATTCCCGGTGGCGGGAGTCATGGATGTGAGGTCTTTCAAAATTGCAAATCTTCTTCTGGATAATCCGGAGAATGAAGCAGTTCTGGAGTTTACCCTGATCGGCCCGACGCTGGAATTTACTTCCTCTACGATCATTGCAATCACAGGCGGAGATTTTCAGCCGACCTTAAATGGAGAACCGGCACCTATGTATACGGCTCTTTATATTAATAAGGGAGACATCCTGAAATTTGGCAGTGCCAGAACAGGAAGCCGGGGATATATTGCTTTTTCCAGCTATCTGCAGATTCCGGTGGAAATGGGCAGCCGGTGTACCAATTTGAAAAGCTCTCTTGGAGGCTTCAAAGGAAGAAAACTCCAGGCAGGTGATTATATTAATTTTCGTATCAAACGCCGTTATCTTCCGTTCTTCCTTTCCAGGAAACTGGAACCGGATGACTTTGATCAGGAAAGTACAACACTGCGGGTTGTGATGGGACCTCAGGATGATCTGTTTACAAAACAGGGAATCGAGACATTTTTAAACAGTGAATATATTGTGACAAGTGATTTTGACAGAATGGGATGCCGTCTGGAAGGACCATTTATCGCATCCAAAAACGGATCAGATATAATATCAGATGGAATTGCCTTTGGTTCTGTGCAGGTACCTGCTCATGGCAAACCGATCATCCTTCTTTCTGACAGGCAGACGACCGGAGGATATGCCAAGATCGCTACGGTTGCCAGTGTGGATATTCCGAAGCTGGTACAGCGGAAAACGGATCACAAAATCCGCTTTGAGGCGATTACCGTACAGGAAGCACAGAGACTTTATCTGGAGGAAATCAAAGAACTGGATGAAATGCGTAAAATCATTCATCAGCCCTGTAAAGAAGTTCTGGAATGCCGACTGGTTGCAAAACGTCTGAGAACGCTTTTTGAATCGTAAAAAGATACATTGATTTCGTATGTTGTCTGATGGATAGGCAGGTTAATATCAAAATATGCAGTAATAAAAGTAAAAGGAGACGAAGAATGGATTTAGAAAAAATTGAAGGTTTAGTAAAAATCATTGAGAACTCTTCTCTGACAGAATTTACTCTGAAAGAGGGAGACCTGAAAATTACCATGAGCAAACTGGATCATCCTCCTGTTATTGCTCCGGGCATGCCTGTGGCAGCGTCCATGATGCCGGCTTCAGCGGAAACTCCGGCAACTGCAGAACCGGAAGAAGACGAACAGCTTTTTATTACCTCTCCGATCGTAGGAACATTTTATTCAGCACCGGCACCGGATGCGCCGGCATTTGTCAAGGTGGGAGATCAGGTGAAGAACGGTCAGACCGTCTGCATTCTGGAGGCAATGAAACTGATGAATGAGATTCAGGCAGAATATGACTGTGAAATCGAGGCAGTTCTGGTAAGCAATGAGCAGAAGGTAGAATACGGCCAGCCGCTGTTCCGCGTGAAAAAATTATAAGAGCCGGAAGGAGGCTGGAACCTTGTTTAATAAAATTTTGATAGCCAATCGTGGAGAGATTGCAGTCCGTATTATTCGCGCATGCAGAAATATGGGAATCCGGAGTGTTGCTGTCTATTCAAAAGAAGATGCCAAAAGTCTCCATGTGCAGCTTGCGGATCAGAGAATCTGCATCGGAGAAGGACCTGCCAAAAACAGCTATCTGAATATGGACCGGATCATTTCTGCTGCTAAAAACATGGGGGCGGATGCAATCCATCCGGGCTTTGGATTTTTGTCAGAAAACAGTGAATTTGTGAGCAAATGTCAGGAAAACGGAATTACGTTTATTGGTCCCGAAGCAGATGTAATTGACAAAATGGGTAATAAATCTCAGGCAAGAAAGACTATGATGGAAGCAGGAGTTCCTGTTGTACCGGGAACGAAAGAGCCTGTTTATGATGCTGAGGAAGGAAGAAAACTTGCCGGCGAGATCGGTTATCCTGTGATGATCAAGGCATCATCCGGAGGCGGCGGCAAGGGAATGCGTGTCGCAGAGTCTGATGATGATTTCGAATTTCAGTTTAATATGGCTCAGAGAGAATCTGCCAATGCCTTTGGGGATGATACGATGTATATTGAGCGATATGTACGTAATCCCCGACATGTGGAAATCCAGATCATGGCAGATAATTACGGGAATGTGGTTGCTCTTGGAGAGAGAGACTGTTCTGTACAGAGAAATCACCAGAAACTGATCGAGGAATCCCCTTCTCCGGCGATCAATGATGAAATCCGTGATAAAATGAACCAGTATGCGGTTCTTGCTGCCAAAACAGTTAATTATACCAATGCAGGAACGATTGAATTTATTGTGGATCCGAACGGAGAATTTTATTTTATGGAAATGAACACCAGGATCCAGGTGGAACATGGTGTGACAGAGATGGTGACCGGGACAGACCTGATTATTGAGCAGATCCGCGTAGCAATGGGAGAACATCTGAGTTTTTCGCAGGAGGATATCCGTCTGCAGGGACATGCCATTGAATGTCGTATTAACGCAGAAATCCCGGAAAAGAACTTTATGCCGAGTCCAGGGGTGGTGCAGCATATGCATCTGCCGGCGGGCAACGGAGTACGGGTAGATACGGCACTTTATACAGGATATAAAATTCCGTCGGAATACGATTCCATGATCGCAAAAGTAATCGTCCACGCACCGGACAGGGAAGCTGCGCTCCAGAAAATGCGTTCTGCACTTGATGAGATGGTGATCCTGGGTGTGGAGACGAATCTGGATTTTCAGTACCAGATCATGCGTACACCCACATTCTGCGAAGGAAAAGCAGATACCGGTTTTATTGAAAGTATAATGAATATAAAATAGGGAGGATTCCTGATGTATCGAGTTGATTTGAACAGTGACCTGGGAGAGAGCTTCGGCCGTTATACCCTGGGTATGGATGATAAAATAATACCACTTATTACTTCTGCAAATGTGGCATGTGGATATCATGCCTCTGATCCGGTTGTTATGGGGAAAACGATCGCTATGGCGAAAGAGGCCGGAATCCGTGTGGGAGCGCATCCCGGTTTTCCGGATCTGATGGGATTCGGCAGAAGAAACATGGCAGTTTCTCCGGAAGAAGCCAAAGCATATACTACTTATCAGCTGGGTGCGCTGGATGCTTTCTGCAGAGCACATGAGATGAAAATGCAGCATGTAAAACCTCATGGAGCACTGTATAATATGGCAGCCAAAGATTATGCGCTTTCCAGAGCAATCTGTGAAGCAATTGCAGAATTCGACAGCAGTCTGATCGTTCTGGCTCTTTCCGGCGGCGAACTGGCTCATGCTGCCAGAGATATGGGACTGCGCACCGCACTTGAAGTATTTGCCGACCGTGCTTACGAGGAGGACGGCAGCCTTGTAAACAGACGAAAAGAAGGTGCAATGATCACGGATGAGGAAGAAGCGATTGCTCGTGTTGTCCGTATGATCAAAGAGAAAAAAGTGACTGCCATTACAGGAAAAGATATTCCGATTCAGGCGGACTCCGTATGTGTACACGGGGACGGCGCAAAAGCGCTGGCGTTCGTGGAGCGCATCCGCGATACACTGACAGCAGAAGGGATAGAGATACGTTCTCTTGATGAAATTGTCTGAGAGAAGCAGATAAACTGTAAATGAAAAGAAATATGAAAAATCCGCAGTGCCTGAAAGGTGATAAAATGGAAAAAGTGATTATTATAGGAGCCGGACCTGCCGGAATTTCAGCGGCTTTATATGCAGCAAGAGGAAATCTGGAGCCTCTTGTGATTCATTATGGAGCGGGCGCTCTGGAAAAAGCAGAAAAGATAGAAAACTATTATGGCCTGGAAAAACCTCTTTCCGGAGGGGAACTCTTTGAACGTGGGCTGCAGCAGGCGAAGGATCTGGGTGTTCGTATTCTGGAGGCACAGGTACTGGGAATGGGCGGTTTTGATACCTTTGAAGTGCATACAACCGCAGGTACTTTTGAATCGGAAAGTGTGATTCTTGCCACCGGAAGCAGACGCAGAACGCCCGGGATTCCGGGAATAAAGGAGTTTGAAGGAAAAGGAGTCAGCTACTGCGCAGTCTGTGATGCTTTCTTTTACAGAGGCAAGGAAGTGGCGGTTCTGGGCAACAGTGATTTTGCCCTTCACGAGGCAGAGGAACTGGCAAATCTGGCGTCCGGTGTTACAATCTATACGGATGGCAGGGAACCGGAATTTTCCCGTGAACATCCGATTGCGGTAAATACCATGAAAATACAGGCAATCGAAGGTGAAAACCATGTGGAAGGTCTCCGTCTTCAGAGCGATGTGGTTTCCCAGGAAAGCGGGGAGATACAGGAATCGTTTATGCCGGCAGATGGTGTATTCGTAGCACTGGGAACGGCAGGCAGTTCCGAAATTGCCCGCCAGATGGGAGCAGAACTGACCGAAAAGGGCAACATCAAAGTTGATGAAAAGATGGCATCCACGATTCCGGGACTGTTTGCAGCCGGAGACTGTACCGGCGGTCTTTTACAGGTGGCAAAAGCTGTCTATGAGGGCTGTCAGGCAGGAATCAGCGCAATTCAGTATGTACGCGGCAGAAAAAGTGTATCAGAAAATTAATATAGAAAAGGAGAAATGAATATGGCAAAGGTAATTACAGCTCAGAATTTTGATGCTGAAGTTTTGAAGTCAGAGAAACCGGTGCTGGTAGATTTCTGGGCAACATGGTGCGGTCCATGTATGCGTCAGGGTCCGATTGTTGAGGCACTGGCAGAGGAAGGATATGCAGTTGGCAAGGTTGATGTTGACCAGGAACCGGGACTTGCCCAGCAGTTCCAGGTTATGAGCATTCCGACTCTCATTATTTTTAAAGACGGCAGGGAAGTGAACCGTCTCGTAGGACTCACCCCGAAAGAAAAATTAAAGAGTCTGCTGGACTAAGAAAAGTGAATATTGCCTATGCAGCCCTCCCGGCAGGAGTTATGATTCCGCTCGGGAGGGCTTTTTGCCGGCTGCGGCGAAAGCCCAATTAACTAAATAGCGATTCGCTGATAATGCATAAAGCCGTGAAATATTATGTCCAGAGAGACTTGCTTTTGCCTGGGAAGGGCATTATACTGAAAGATATTTAATGAGTGGAGAAGACAGATGAAGATTTTATTAGCAGCCTGCAATGCCAAATATATTCATTCGAATCTGGCAGTTTTTAACTTAAGAGCTTATGCGTCAGAATACCGGGATAATATTCTTCTCCGGGAATATACCATAAATCAGCAAAAGGATGACATCATGCGCGACATCTACAGAGCCGGTGCAGATGTGGTATGTTTTTCCTGTTATATTTGGAACATCACTTTTGTGAAGGAACTGATGGAAGACCTTGCCCGGATTCTTCCGGATACGGATTTCTGGGTGGGCGGACCGGAAGTATCCTTTGACGCGGAGAAATTTCTGGAAGCCAATCCCCATGTAAAAGGCGTTATGGAGGGAGAGGGAGAGGAAACCTTCCTGGAACTGGTGAAGTATTATGTGGAAGGGCGGACACAGCTGGAGGAAATCAGTGGAATTGCATACCGTGACGATAATGATGTGCACCACAATGGTTGGCGAGAAGTCATAGACTTAAGTACCGTCCCGTTTGCTTATGAGAATATGGATGATTTTGCTAACAGGATCGTATACTATGAGAGCAGCCGGGGCTGTCCTTTTTCCTGCAGTTACTGCCTTTCTTCGGTAGATAAGAAGCTGCGTTTCCGATCCCTGGATCTGGTGAAAAAAGAACTGCAGTTTTTTATTGACCGAAAAGTGCCGCAGGTGAAATTTGTGGACCGGACATTTAACTGCAGACATGATCATGCCATGGCAATCTGGAAGTATATAACAGAACATGATAATGGAGTGACCAATTTTCATTTTGAGATTTCCGCGGACCTTCTCCGGGAAGAGGAACTGGAATTGATGAAGAACATGCGTCCGGGGCTGATTCAGCTGGAAATCGGTGTACAGTCTACGAATCCGGATACGATACGCGCGATTCACCGTACCATGAATCTGGAAAAACTGACTGCTTTAGTGGCGAAGATTCACAGTTTCGGAAATATTCATCAGCATCTTGATCTGATCGCCGGGCTGCCTTATGAGGACTATGACAGTTTTCGGCACTCCTTTAATGAGGTTTATGCCATGAAGCCTCAGCAGCTGCAGCTTGGATTTTTAAAAGTGCTCAAAGGCTCGCACATGATGGAAGCAAAAGAAGAGTATGGAATTGTGTATAAATCCAGGGAACCTTATGAAGTTCTTTCAACCCGATGGCTGTCCTATGGAGAAATTTTACGGCTGAAAATGGTGGAAAGTATGGTGGAAGTGTATTATAATAGTGGACAGTTTCAGAATACTCTGGAATACCTGGAACCGTATTTTGCGGATGCTTTTGGGCTTTATGAGGCACTGGGAGCATTTTATGAGAAGAAAGGCTACGGGGAAGTTTCTCATTCCAGGATACGCAGATATGAAATACTGCTGGAGTTTCTGGAAGAGTATCCACAGATACCCGTGGATGCAGCAGCTGACCGGATGATTTATGATCTGTACCTTAGAGAAAATCTGAAAAGCCGTCCGGCTTTTGCATCTTCTCAGAAACAGTGGGAGAAGATGATATGGAAGTACCGGCGAGATCATGATGTAGCGAAGACCGCGCATATCGAAGTATTCCGGGATGGAAAGGTACTGCTTTTTGATTATACACGGCGTGATCCGCTGATGAATAATGCGTATGTGGAAGAGATTATTTTATACTGACAGTTGTGAAAATGATAACATGTTATCCTGCAGATACAAAATATAAAGAGGTGAGAAAAATGGGAATGTTTGATCCGAAAAAACGTAAAATTATTACAGCTGTGATTGCAATTATCCTGGCTCTTGCTATGGTAATACCTACGGTACTTTCTATGGTACTGTAAAAGGAGAAAACATGAAACTCGGAAAAGAAGCAATGGAGGCTCTGAAGGCGGAGATTACCGGCCTTCTGATGCCCGGAGATGAACTGGTAGCAGCAGGCTGTATTGCACTTCGCGGGACTGTCCTGCTGGCACAGCGTGAAAAAACAGAACTGAAGAAATATTTTTCGGAAGGATTTTTATATAACTGTGAGAATCTTGAGAGGGATTACGGCGTAAGTGGTGAAGTATGGAAAATGGCACAGTCAGCCGGAGCGACTTCTTTGGTTGCCATGGGGGAAGGCGGTATTTTAAGTGCGCTCTGGAAAATGGCAGAAGCATCCCAGGTGGGACTTCAGGCTGACCTGCGAAAAATTCCCATTCGTCAGGAAACAATTGAAGTGTGCGAGCGATTTGATCTGAACCCGTATTACCTGATGTCAGAAGGTGCCCTTCTGATCGGCATTCCAAGCGGGGAGAATCTGGTACAGGAATATCGCAGAATGGGTTTGCCGGCAGCAGTCATAGGACGGACCAGCAGCGGCAATGACCGTTTGTTGTACAGCGGCGGTAATGTCCGTTACCTGGACCGGCCTGCACAGGATGAAATCTATAAAATGCATTGGTAAATGCAGTACTGGAGGAAAGCATAAATGGCGCAATTAAATATCGTATTACATGAGCCGGAGATTCCGGCAAATACCGGGAATATCGGCAGAACCTGCGTGGCTACCAATACCAGGCTGCATTTAATAGAACCGCTGGGTTTCAGCATCCATGAGAAGGCGATCAAACGTGCCGGTCTGGATTACTGGAAGGATCTGGATGTCACCACTTATCTGGATTATGAAGATTTTCTTCAGAAAAATCCCGGAGCCAAAATCTACTATGCGACAACAAAAGCTCCTCAGACTTACACAGATGTACAGTATGAGGAAGACTGTTTTATTATGTTTGGCAAGGAAAGTGCAGGAATTCCGGAGGATATCCTTTATCAGAATCAGGATACCTGTGTTCGTATTCCGATGGTGGGAGAAACACGTTCCCTGAATCTGAGTAATTCCGTGGCAATCGTTCTTTATGAGGCATTACGGCAGCATGATTTTGCTCATATGCGGCTGGACGGACATTTGAGGAAATATGACTGGAAATAAACCGGCAGCTGCAGACTGGTGTGGAAATGATCTGACGAAATAAATGAAAAATATCAGAAAATAAAAAAGGGGGATGATCATGGAACTGGATAAATATAGACTCTATTCAGAAATGGCCAGAGGGCTGATAAAGGCGGAGTTTGTTTTTAAAAACGCAAATGTTTTTATGGCACATACAGGAGAGTTCGTGTACGGTGATGTTGCGGTTGCGGATGGAATGATTCTGGGCGTTGGCAGTTATGGAGGTGAAAAGACGATAGATCTGGAAGGCCGTTATCTCTGCCCCGGCTTTATAGACAGCCACCTTCATCTGGAATCTACTCTTGTGACTCCGGGAGAACTGATTCGTCAGGCTGCCCAGTGCGGAACGACAACATTTATTGTGGATCCTCATGAGTCAGCAAACGTTTCCGGTACAGATGGAATTGATTATATTCTGGAACAGACGGAAAATATGCCTGCGAATGTATTTGTAATGATGCCTTCCTGTGTGCCTGCCACTTCTGTGGATGACAATGGATGTACTCTCAGCGCCGGAAAAATGAAAACATATCTGGATCATCCCAGAATCCTTGGCCTGGGAGAAGTAATGGATGCGGTATCTGTGATCAGCGGGAATGCTTCCATGCATGAAAAGCTTGGTTTATTCAAGAATAAGGTGAAAGACGGGCATGCACCGTTTTTGTCAAAAGGTGATCTGGCAGCCTATGCAATGGCAGGGATTACCACAGACCATGAATGTGTGGACTATGATTATGCCATGGAGGAACGGCGTAACGGCATGTATGTTCTTATTCGTGAGGGCAGTGCTGCCAGAAATCTGGAGGCGATTGTCAGAGGAATCGCAGAACATCATGCAGACACCAGCGGTTTTTGCTTCTGTACGGATGATAAACACATTGAAGAAATCCGAAAAGACGGTCATATCAACTATAACGTAAAAAAAGCTGTAGAACTGGGGCTTCCGGCAGAAAAAGTCCTGAAAATGGCAACGATTCAGGCTGCTCAGTGTTACGGGCTGAAGAATCTTGGCGCGATAGCTCCGGGTTATCAGGCTGATTTTGTGGTACTTGATAATCTGAAAGATCTGAATGTGATGGAGGTATACCACAGGGGAATCCGGATAAAAAAAGACGAGCAGGCTGAAATCAGACCCTGCGCGCCTCATCTTAGAAACACGGTTCATCTGTTAAAATTCAGGGAAGAGAATTTAAGGCTTCCGGCCTGTCATGGCAAAGCCCATGTACTTCAGATGGAAGAAGGACAGATAACTACAAAGTCCATTCAGGAGGAAGTTCCCTGTATGGAAAAGAACGGTGAACTCTTTTTTGCCCCGAATGGGATGTATGATAAGATTGCAGTCATTGAACGTCACAAATATACAGGCAAAACAGGCATCGGAATCGTCAAAGATTTCGGACTCACCGGAGGCGCAATTGCATCCAGTGTTTCTCATGATTCTCATAATCTCATTGTGATCGGAGATAATGACAGAGATATGGCACTGGCTGTGCGTGAGCTCATCCGAACCCAGGGCGGTTATACACTGGTGGAAAACGGGAAAGTTTTTGACACTCTTCCCCTTCCGATCATGGGGCTTATGAGCGATGCCGGATATGAAAATGTCAATGCCAAATTAGCGAGAATGATTCCCCGGGCTCATTCCATGGGAATCCCGGAAGGCTTTGATCCCTTTATCACACTGTCGTTTATGGCTCTTCCGGTCATTCCAGAAATTCGAATCACACCGAGAGGGATATATCTTGTTCAGGAAGACCGGATGCTGGAACATCCATTTGCGGATCTGAGAATCCGGAGCTGAGATGACGTTCTGAAATGCCATATCGTTATGATTGTTTTTACTTTGCTTTGTCCAGTGTAAATATAAATTCTGTCCCGACGCCTTCCGTGCTTATGACATTAATCTGCTGGCCGTGCGCATGGATGATTTCCTGCACAATGGAAAGTCCGAGGCCGGTTCCTTTGCGGTCTTTTCCACGGGAGGCGTCAGTCTTATAAAAACGGTCCCAGATTTTGTGGAGACTTGCTTTTGGAATGCCTTCCCCGCGGTCTTTTACGGAAACAAATATTTTATTGTTTTTTTCTGTTGTTTCAATCACAATGGAAGAACCATTATTGCTGAATTTGATGGCATTGTCCAGTAAATTGTACAGTACCTGCTGGATCTGTTCCATGTCAGCTTTTGCATACAATTCTTTGCCGGAGAGCACCAGCTCCAGCAGAATTTTTCGTTCTGTACAGATTCCTTCAAATGTTGCGGCAGTGGTCTTGATGATCTCATTAATATCAATTTTTCGAAAATGCATCATTCTTTTCTGAACATCCAGTTCATTTAATGTCAGAAGGCTTTTCGTAAGTTTTTCCAGACGTCCGGCTTCGTAGGAAATGATCTTCAGGTATTTTTCCTGCATTTCCGCAGGAATGGTTCCATCCAGCATGGCTTCCACATATCCTTTTATGGAAGTGAGAGGAGACCGGAAGTCATGAGACACATTGGAAATAAACTTCCTCTGGTATTCTCCGTTGCGGTTCAGTTTCTCTGCGGTATAATTCAGGGTGTTTGCCAGATATCCGATTTCATCATCGGATTTTATGGGAATACGGTAATCAAGATTTCCACTGGCAAATTCACCGGATCCTTTGATAAGAAGGCGGAGCGGACGCTCCACACGGCGGTAAAAATATACGATAAAAAGTCCGCTTATCAGGTATATGGTAAAGAAGACAAGGTGAATAATAAGCAGTATATTGCTTCGGTTTCGATACAGGTCACTCATCAGGTAATGGATACAGACATATCCTTTGGTATTCATATTTTCTGTGATAGGGGCAATCACACTCAGACGATCCTGTGAAAAATATCCGTAAAAATCACCCACCTGATAATAATTAGTACCCCACTGAGTTGGATCAAAACTGTCAATATGAACAGGATCTTCAGGGGATATTTTCATTGATGTACTCAGCACGATCTCATTGCTGCTGTTAATGATCCATATTATGGAATCCTGATACCCGGCGATCGCGGTGAGATTCTTTTGTACCGTATTCAGGCTGGATGAAGAGATATTGTGTCGGATCGTATTGTCAGAGGCGATGATATGTGCTTCCTCGTAGAGATCCTCACTGACGGATTTCTCAAGTTCCTGTTCCACCATATAGGAGCCGCAGGAACTGATAAATAGAAATGCTGCTGCTCCTATGAATATATACAAAAGTACAAAATTCCTGAAAAGGGATTTACTCATTCAGGCTTCACCTCGAATTTGTAACCGATTCCCCAGACTGTGGCAAGACTCCAGCGGGTATGGTCTTTGATTTTCTCACGCAGACGCTTAATATGAACATCTACGGTACGCGTATCGCCAATGTATTCGTAACCCCAGATATGATCCAGAAGCTGTTCTCTGGTAAATACCTGATTCGGAGAAGCGGCCAGGAAATAAAGCAGCTCCAGTTCCTTGGGCGGCATATCAATCTGTTTTCCCATATAGGTAACGGAATAGTTAGTCAGATTTATGATCAGATCCGGATAGCTGACACATTTTTCACCGGGATTTTGTACAGGCTGTTTCACTTTGAAACGGCGAAGTACAGCACGTACCCTGGCAACCAGTTCCTTGGAATCAAAAGGCTTAATAATGTAATCATCTGCCCCCAGCTCCAGCCCGAGAACCTTGTCAAAGGTTTCGCCCTTGGCAGAGAGCATTATGATAGGAACTTCTGAAACATGGCGGATCTCACGACAGACCTGATAGCCGTCAATTCCCGGGAGCATCAGATCAAGGAGAATCAGATCCGGCAAAAAAAGCTGAAATTCTTTCAGTGCCTGTTCACCATCATTGACTATTTTTGTCTCAAAGCATTCTTTCGTGAGGTATAGAGAAATTAATTCTGCAATATTATTGTCATCGTCTACAATTAATATTTTCTGTTTTGAAATCATGTTATCACTCCCTTTTATTTAAGGTCAACAATCGTTACGCCGGCATCTCCCTCGCCGAACTCTCCCAGGCGGAAGGATGCAACATGTTTCTGGCGTCTTAAATAGTTGTGGACTCCCTTGCGCAGTGCGCCGGTTCCCTTGCCGTGGACAATACGGACAGTCTTCAGATGGGCAAGATATGCGTCATCAAGATATTTGTCAAGTTCGGCAACAGCTTCATCCACGGTCTTTCCAAGAAGATTGATTTCTGTGGAAATACTGGAGGATTTGGACATGCGGATCTTGCCGGCACCTGTGCGCTGAAGTGCAGCATTGGTAATAACAGGCTCATCAACCAGCTCCAGGTCGGAAATATGGACTTTGGAGCGGATAATGCCCATCTGCACGAAAAGATATCCTTTGGAATCCGGATGGCTGCTGACCGTTCCCTTGAGATTCATGCTGAGTACTTTTACGGACTCTCCGAGACGCAGATCTTTTGGATTCAGTTCTTTTTTTTGCTTACGGGTCTCAGGTTTTAAAGAAATATGTTTTTCCGCCTGTGACATACGCTGACGGAGATTCTGACGTTCTTTCTCCACAGCGGCGGTATCCACATGATCTTTCTGGAACTTATGGAAAAGTTTCATGGTCTGGTCTGCATATTCCTTGGTTTCACGCAGGATTGCATGCGCCTCTTCATTGGCTTCCCGGAGAATACGTTCTTTACGTTCATCCAGCTTTTCCTGCTTTGCTTCCAGCTGTTCTTTCAGAGTGCGGATTTCTTCTTTGTAGCGTTCTGCTTCCAGACGTTCGTTTTCGATGATCACACGGCTGTTTTCCAGTGAAGTAAGTACATCTTCAAAGGATTCATCCTGTTCGCTGATCTGCTCTTTGGCTTTGTTGATGATGTGATCCGGCAGACCGAGCTTGGAGGAAATGGCAAATGCATTGCTCTTGCCGGGAACACCGATAAGCAGCCGGTAAGTGGGACGGAGAGTTTCCACGTCAAATTCGCAGCAGGCGTTTTCCACCCCGGAAGTGGAGAGTGCATAGACTTTCAGCTCACTGTAGTGGGTGGTTGCCATAGTGCGGATTCCCTGTTCATGAAGACTGGAAAGAATGGCAATGGCAAGAGCTGCGCCTTCTGTGGGATCTGTACCTGCACCAAGCTCATCAAACAGTACCAGAGAGTGTGTATCTGCTTTGCTGAGAAAGGATACCACATTGGTCATATGGGAAGAGAAGGTACTTAAGGACTGTTCTATGCTCTGCTCATCTCCGATATCTGCATAAACTTCGTGGAAAATGGAAAGCTCTGAGCGGTCATAGGCCGGGATATGGAGCCCGGATTGGCCCATCAATGTGAGAAGCCCCACGGTTTTCAGAGAAACGGTCTTTCCTCCGGTGTTGGGACCGGTAACTACGAGCAGATCAAAGTCATCGCCAAGACGAATGTCAATGGGAACGACCTTTTTCTTATCAATAAGAGGATGGCGTGCCTTTTTCAGATGGATGCGCCCTTCTTCATTAAAAATCGGCTCGCTTGCGTTCATATCCATAGCCAGACTGGCTCTGGCAAAGATAAAGTCAAGCTGAACCATGGTTTCCAGGTCAATGGAGATGGATTCACGATCCAGGGCGATCTGCTCACTTAATGAAGCGAGAATGATTTCAATTTCTTTTTGTTCCTGAAGTTCCAGCTCACGCATGTCGTTATTCAGTTTTACGATGGTCATAGGTTCAATAAACAGGGTGGAACCGGTGGAAGACTGGTCGTGTATCATACCGGGAACCTGTCCTTTGTATTCAGCTTTGACCGGAATACAGTATCTGCCATTGCGCATCGTAATGACAGAATCCTGAAGATAGGTGCGGGCACTTCCGTTGACCAGTCCGGCGAGCTGTGAGTGGATCCGGTCATTGACCAGTTTCATATTGCGGCGGACCTGACGCAGGGCAGAGCTTGCGTCGTCGCTGATCTCATCTTCGGAAAGAATACAGCGGCGGATTTCGGAAGTCAGAGGTGTCAGCGGTTCCAGGCAGTCAAACATTCCATCAAGGGAATCGGGCAGAGCATCGCTTCTGTCGCTGCGGGAGTAGGCTTTTACCCTGTTGACATTTTCAAGAAGGCTGCAGATGGCAAGGATTTCTGTAATGCCAAGGGTGCTTCCTATCTCCAGACGTTTCAGAGAACCGCGGACATCTTTGACACTTCCGAAAGAGATGGTTCCTTTTTTGAACAGACGGCTTAAGGCATCTTTCGTCTGTGTCTGCATAAGGCGTATTTCTTCGATATCCGTATATGGGGTCAGTGACCGGCAAAGTTCCTTACCCATGGAAGAAGATGCCTTGTCAGTCAGCTGAGTGATGATTTTGTGATATTCCAATGCTTTTAATGCTTTTTGATTCATAGTATCTCCTGAATGATGATGTCATTTGCGGTACCTCATGTTGGAACCGCATGATTTTTTTATAAATTCCTACTACCCATTTTACATGATTTGCGGTATATTGAAAAGGAAAAATTCCAGTACATGAAAATATAACGAAGGGGAATAGAGAAAAAGCCCGAAATGTTTGAAAATAGTCAAAAATAAGGGAAAGTATAAGATTCATTCATAAAAAGTTCACAACTTTTTGTTAAACTAGATTCCAGAATATCAGTTTTGTGAGTTCTATCAGTTACACAAGCGTTATTTAGTTTTACCAGGAGAAATACATTATGTCAGAAAGAGAAAATCCGGAATCTGGAAATAGGAAGATGCAGGGAGAGTATTCCTTTATTAAGGAGACCATCAAAAAGAACCCCGTTAATTTTGGCGTTCACATAAGACGTCTGTTTACTGTGGCTCTTGGAGGAGCACTTTTTGGCGGCAGTGCAGCGGTTGCATTTACATTAGCCTGCCCGGTTGCTGCTGAGAAATTCATTGCAGGAGAAGAAGTGACTCTTTCAGATGCGAGACCCGGTCCTGTGGCAGCCTGGACATCTGAGGAGGCTGACGGCAGTGCCGCCGGTTCGACACAGACAGAAGAGGACGACGCAGGACTTTATAATGAGCAGAATGTCATGTTTGACGACTTTGAGTCTGAACCGGCAGAGAGCGGAAGTTCTATGGAAATTTATGCATCTGTTTACCAGGAGGCTATACAGATCGCGGAAAACCCCATGAAAGCAATGGTCAGGCTTTCCGGTCTGTCAGATGATACGGATCTTCTGGATGACTCCTTCCTTACATATGGAGAGGAAGAAGGAGTCATATTTTACAGCGATGAAAAGAATGTTTATATTCTGACAAGCTATAAAAATATCGAAAAATCAGACATTATCCGTGTTACGTTCTGTAAGGGGGCGGTTGCTGATGCGCTGCTCTGCAAGGCGGATCCCCGAACCGGACTTGCAGTTGTCCGTGTTCCGAGAAATCTTCTGACAGAAGAGGATTGGAACGAGATTTATGTGGCATCCCTCAGTGATTCGTTCAACCTGTCAGATGATAACACCGTTATCGCAATCGGAAGTCCGTCCGGTAATTTTAATTCAGTGATGTATGGCCTGATAACTTCTGTATCAGGACGGATGAGAGTGGCGGATGCCGAGTATTCTCTTCTGGGTACAAATATTATGGGCAGTTGTGAGAGCAGCGGAGTTCTGATTGATATGAATGGAAATGTGATCGGTATCATCATGCGGACAGACGAGGATGAAAGTATCCTTAAAAGTATTTCTATTGCGGAAATCCAGCCCCTGATCGAGAATCTGTCCAATGGGGAACAGATCCGTTATCTTGGAATCCTGGGTGCTACAATTAAGAAACCTCAGGCAGAGAACCTGAATATTCCGCAGGGGATCTATGTGGAAAATGTGGAATGTGCCTCACCGGTCATGGTCGCCGGTATTCAGAACGGTGATATTATCGTTGGCATCAACGGGCAGGAAATAGAAAGTATGATGGATTATATGACAGAACTGCAGGATCTGAATGTGGGTGAGCAGGCGCAACTGACTGTGTACAGGAAAGGCGCAGAAGGTAAATTCGTGGAAATGGAATTTGATCTGACAATAGAAGAGAAATAGAAAGGCAGAATTAACATGCGTTTTATCAACGAATTACATGAAGGTGACAGAATTAACGGTATTTATTTATGCAAACAGAGACAGTCTGCTGTGACCAAAAACGGCAAACCCTATGACAGTATCATCCTGCAGGACAAAACCGGCGTCCTGGACGGCAAGATCTGGGATCCCAATTCTCTGGGAATCGATGAATTTGATGCGTTGGATTATATCGAGGTAATGGGAGATGTGACAAGCTTTGCAGGAGCTATGCAGCTGAATGTGAAAAGAGTCCGCAAAGCCGGAGAAGGGGAATATAATCCTGCAGACTATCTTCCGGTGAGTGAGAACAGCACGGATGATATGTACGGACAGCTTCTGAAAATGATCGAAAGCATAAAGAATCCTTATTTATCAGCACTTTTGAAGAAATTATTCGTGGAAGATAAAGAATTTCTCAAATCTTTTGAGGGACACTCCGCTGCAAAAACAGTACATCATGGTTTTATCGGCGGTCTGATGGAACATACATTAAGTGTAACAAAACTGTGTAATTATATGGCGGGTGCATATCCGCTTCTGAACCGTGATCTTCTGATCACAGCCTGCCTTCTTCATGATGTGGGCAAGACAAGAGAACTGTCTTCTTTTCCGCTGAATGATTATACGGATGAGGGACAGCTTCTGGGACATATTATCATCGGAGCCCAGATGATCCATGATCTGGCAAAGGAGATACCGGATTTCCCCATTGATCTGGAAAACCAGCTGGTACACTGCATTCTGGCTCATCACGGAGAACTGGAGTACGGCTCCCCGAAGAAGCCGGCTCTTGCAGAAGCAGTTGCACTGAATCTGGCAGACAATACGGACGCCAGGATGGAAACTCTGACAGAAATTTTTGCCGCGGATAAGGGCAAAAAAGAATGGCTTGGATATAACCGGCTGTTTGAATCGAATTTGAGAAGAACAGGAGATTTTTGATCCTTATGGAATTTCGTAAAAACGATATTGTGACGCTTCAAATAGAAGACTGTGGAATTGACGGTGAAGGCATCGGTAAGGCGGATGGCTTCACCGTCTTTGTGAAGGATGCCGTGATCGGCGATACTGTCCGGGCGAAAATCATGAAAGCGAAGAAGAATTACGGCTATGGCAGGCTGCTGGAGGTACTTACGCCGTCTCCCTATCGCGTGGAGCCGAAATGCCCATATGCCCGCCAGTGCGGAGGGTGCCAGATCCAGGCTCTTTCCTATGAGCAGCAGCTGGCTTTTAAAGAATCAAAAGTCCGTGGACATCTGGAACGGATCGGTGGATTTCATGACATCCCCATGGAATCCATCATCGGGATGGAGGAGCCGTATCATTACCGAAACAAGGCACAGTTCCCTGTGGGACGCGGCAAAGACGGCAGGATCATTACCGGCTTTTATGCAGGAAGAACCCACAGTATTATCGAGAACAGGGACTGCGCATTGGGAGCGGCAGTGAACAGAGAGGTTCTTGACCGTGTGATCTCCTACATGGAGACGTATCATGTGGAACCCTATGAAGAAATGACAGGGAAAGGGCTGGTACGTCATATTCTGATTCGTTACGGCTTTTTTACCGGTGAAGTGATGGTGTGCGTGATCGTGAATGGAAACAGACTGCCGCACAGTGAGAAACTTGTGGAGAGTCTGCGGGAAATTCCTGGAATGACCAGCATTACGCTGAATGAAAACCGTTCAAGAAGCAATGTGATCCTTGGCGAAAAGCTGCATCTTCTCTGGGGGCAGACCTATATTACAGACAAGATCGGGGACATCTCCTATCAGATTTCGCCGCTGTCCTTTTATCAGGTTAATCCGCAGCAAACGCAGAAGCTTTATGCCAAGGCACTGGAATATGCGGATCTTCATGGAGAAGAGACGGTATGGGATCTTTACTGCGGAATCGGAACGATCTCTCTGTTTCTTGCACAGCAGGCGAAGTTTGTCCGGGGAGTGGAGATCGTTCCTGCGGCAATCGAGGATGCCAGAAGAAACGCACAGCTCAATGGAATTGAGAATGTGGAGTTTTTTACCGGGAAGGCAGAGGAAGTCCTTCCGCGGGAATATGAAAAGCATGGTGTTTATGCGGATGTGATCGTGGTGGATCCGCCGAGAAAAGGCTGTGATGAAGTACTTCTGAAAACGATACTGAAGATGCAGCCCAAACGGGTGGTATATGTAAGCTGCGACAGCGCGACGCTGGCGAGGGATCTGAAATATCTCTGCGAGAACGGGTATCAGCTGGATAAGATCTGCCTGGTGGACCAGTTCGCCCATACCGTTCATGTAGAGACTGTGGTGGGACTACAAAGGAAAGATACCTAGAAATCCTTGAATTTACGCACTTTGTAGAGTTTTTCAGTTTCAACAAAATTGGTGAAAATCACAAGGAAAAGATACTTGTGCAGAGAGTAACCGTAGTTGTTGCCTTAGACCTCGGTACGGGGAACACAAAAAATCCTGAATATGAAAGTGAATATTGAACTATCAAATAATTGATAGATTATAGGGATACTTGAGAACGAGTGTCCCTATTTTTTATATTAGGGCATTTCAAAATGAAGTGCCTTTTTAAATTAAAAAAATGAATTTCAGGAGGAAAAGAAAATGGCAAACACAGCGTTAAGAGCAGAGAAAAATGATTCTTGCACAATTACTTTCAAAAACAAGGAACATGAAAAATTTTATATGGAATATCTACCGAAGTGCAGATACCGGGATGTATACCATAAGGCATTAGTATATTGTCTTGGGATTGACAGAGACACGAGGGAAAATGCCAATAGAATTTATGATTTTAAAACAGGTTATGTGAAAACAGAGTGCCTGCAGGAAGGCTGGCAGACCAGTGGCAGTGAAAAGATTGTCCGGATGGCATTTAATCTTTATTGTAATGGAACTCCCAGCGTTAATGATTATGATAATGCAGAAGAACAGGTGAAGGAATGCCGGTGTTATACTGTTGAAGATTTATTCTGCTGTGGATATGCAAGATATTTCTGGGAAGCTATTAAAATCCGTTATCCAGAGTATTGCTCATATGTAGATTGGGAGGATATGTATGCTGAAAATTAGACTTCAAGGCACACTAAGGGATATTCGGTGGTTTAATGGACTTCTGGAACGGCATGAAGAAGTGAACGTTCAGGAGGTTTCAGAGCCTTTCGCCAACAAAGGAACCAATGATGTTGTATAAATTAAGTTGACACCCTATTCTCAAGGATTTTGATATATAATCAGTAGAGAATAAGGAGTGAATTATTATGTCAGCAAAACGTACACAAAAATCTTATGACAACGAATTTAAAGCACAGGCTGTAAAGCTTGCTCAGGAAATAGGTGGGCATAAAGCAGCGAAAGAATTAGGTGTTCCTGATGGAACTATTTACTGTTGGATAAAA
>JALEHU010000011.1 GCA_022770365.1 Blautia sp.
GTATCAAGGGGAGCGTTTCAGGGCGTTACCCCATCATTCCACTCCTCGGAATATCAGTTAGCTGAATAGATTCAGCCGTCGATTTTAGTTCTAATACAGGTTTTATCCCACATTAGAGTTTGTACGACAACAAGTCGCACGAATATTTGTACCTGCTCCCAGTTTTGGAGTGGAACCAAGAAGGATACGCACCTGCCCGGAACGTACCCTTGCAAACAGCTCTGCTTTCTTTATTTCGGTTGTTGCCTCATGAATGAATACGATCTCCTCCCTGGGGATTCCTTTTGCCGCCAGTTTCTCCCTTACATCATCATAAACATTGAAAGAGCCGTCATTTTTCGGGGTAGACAGGTCGCAGAAAATTAGCTGAGTAGAACGTTCCGCTGCAGTTTCCTTCCAGATTCCAAAGGCATTTTCTACACAGCGGTTCACCTTGCTGTCCGGGGCATCCGGAAGCATATCGTTGATAAGACGCTGATCTAAAGCACACTTCCTGCCGTCATTGGTCACTTTCAGCATATTGTCCACAGTTGCATCCACACCCCCGGCACGGATGATCTCCGCCCTTTCCGCAAAAGAACTGACCAGCTCTTTCTGTTCCTCACTGGGCTGCAGGACTTCATTGATATATTCAGCTTCCGGTATTGGAAGATTCAGCATATCAGAAGTCTGGACATCTGCACTCTCTTTAAAAAGTGATATCAACTCCGGAAGATTAAAAAAACGGGCAAACCGTGTTTTTGCACGGTAGCCCGTTCCTTCCGGCGAAAGCTCAATCGCAGTCACTGTTTCTCCAAAAGCCGCTGCCCAGGAATCAAAATGCCCCAGTCCCATCTTCTGAAGGGTATCATACTGTAAATAACGCATGATGGTGTAAAGTTCGACCATCGAGTTACTGACGGGGGTTCCTGTTGCAAAGGTAACACCCCTGCCCCCGGTCAGTTCATCCAGATACTGGCACTTCATAAACATATCTGAACTTTTCTGTGCATCGGTCTGAGCAATACCGGCAATGTTCCTCATTTTTGTATAAAGGAACATATTTTTATAAAAATGTGATTCATCCACAAACAGCCTGTCCACACCTAACTGCTCAAATGTGACCACATCATCTTTCCGTTCCTGATCATTCAGTTTCTCAAGCCTTGCTTTCAGGGATTTCTTCGTTTTTTCCATCTGTTTGATGGTATAGCGTGTTCCTTCTTCCTCAGATGCTTCCTCAATGGCCATGGTGATATCCTCGATCTGCCGTTCAATGGCTCTCGCCTGCCGTTCTCTGGACAAAGGAATCCTCTCAAACTGGCTGTGGCCGATAATAATGGCATCATAGGTTCCTGTGGCAATGCGGGAACAGAATTTTTTACGGTTTGCCGGCTCGAAATCCTTTTTGGTTGCTACCAGCACATTGGCTCCTGGATACAGCCGAAGGAAATCACTGCCCCACTGTTCAGTCAGATGGTTAGGCACTACATAAAGATTTTTCTGTGACAGTCCCAGACGTTTGCTTTCCATACCTGCAGCAATCATTTGAAAAGTTTTTCCTGCTCCCACACAATGGGCCAGCAACGTGTTGTGCCCATACAGGACATGTGCCACCGCATTTTTCTGATGCTGCATCAAGGTAATCTCGGGAGTCATTCCCACAAACCGGATATGACTTCCATCATATTCACGGGGACGGATACTATTGAACAGTTCATTATACTTTTTGCAAAGATCTTCCCTCCTGTCAATGTCCCTGAATATCCATTCTTTGAAAGCATCTTTGATCATCTCCTGTTTCTGCTGCGCCAACATAGTTTCTTTTTTATTCAGGACACGTTTCTCACTGCCATCCTCCACGACCGTATCATAGATTTTTGTGTCACGCAGATTCAGGGCATCCTCCAGGAGCCGGTAAGCATTTACCCTTTGTGTACCATAAGTAGCTGTGACAAGAGAATTTCCCCTGCTGTCTACGTTTTTGCCGCTGATATTCCACTGCCCGTTGACCTGCGCATACTTTACAGTGATACTGCTTCCAAGATAATATTTCGGTGTCTTAAAAAGTTCCCCCATAAATTCCGTGATATACTGCGGGTCAATCCAAGTAGCACCCAGACGTACCTCAATCTCAGATGCTTCCAGATCCTTTGGCTGCACACGTTCCAATGCCTGTACATTGATCTCGTATTCCGGATGGTTTTCTGCGAACTGCCTTGCCACCGCCAGCTTCTCCCGGACATTTCCCGATAAATATTCATCGGACATTTCCCATACATCCGTCAGGGGGTTTTTGAAAATAACCCCTGTCAGCTCCTCTGTGATATCATCCTCTGTTTTCCCGGAAAGCTGCGCCATAAAAGGAATATCCACCTTTGCCCGTTCCCCAATGGAAACAGCAAGGGCTTCACTGGCCGTATCCACGGATGTGACCGGCTCCGCTTTTCGTATAGTTCGTTTTGTAAAAATATCCGCTTTACGCTTTAGGTTTCCTTCTTCATCCAGAAGCTCCAGGGAAGACAGCAGACAGTAACTGCTGTCCTGGGAAAATGCCCGTTTATTGGCAGTGCTGCTGATCAGCCCGTATCTTCCTGTAAAGCGGTCATAGGTCTGGTTCAGCTTTTGCTGCAGCATGGCTACTTCCGCATCGCTCCCATCTTCCATCTGGCACTGCAGAAGTTCCTGCGTCACATCACGCAGCTCGATCATGCCAAGGATACGCTCTGTTGTCATGGCAGGCAGTTCCATCAGGTTCATCCTGGAATTCTCCCGGTAATACACCCTTCCGTCTACATTGGCAAAGCTGAAGTTCCTGACAGAGGTATCTGCAGGTATGGAAGCATCCACTTCCTCCAGGTCAGAATCTTCCACCTCCAGTTCTGTGATGGTTCCATGGATATGCGACACTGCCTCTTTTAACTGTTCAGACAGAACTTCCCCTTCGATGGGTTTTACAGTGATCTCCTGCTTTCCATACTGTGTGCTTTCCGTAGTGAATTCCCCCAGCACCATTTCCGGATGTTCTACAAAATAGGAATTGACAGAATAACCTTCCGGCGTTGTCCCAAGTTCCAACCACTTTGGCTGCTCCAGGGATGCCCGGTCACGCTTCTGGAAAAATAAAATATCAGCTACAACTCCGGTGTTGGCATTTCTCTGGAAAGCATTGTTCGGCAGACGGACAGCTCCCAGTAAATCTGCACGGTTGGCAATATACTGACGCACATTTGGGTTTTGTTTATCCATGGTTCCGCTGGATGTCACAACAGCCACCACACCGCCCGGACGCACGAGGTCAAGAGATTTTGCAATAAAGTAATCATGGATCATAAAATTATAGCGGTCATACCTGCGGTCAGCTACTTTATATGCACCAAAAGGTACATTTCCGATCACACAGTCAAAGAAGCTTTCCGGATAGTCGGTCGTCTCAAATCCCTGTACAGCAATGGTATTTTTCTGGTAAAGCTGCCTTGCTATCCTTCCGGATACGCTGTCCAACTCCACGCCGTACATTTTTAAACCATCCATGCTTTCTGGAACAAGCCCCATAAAATTACCGACACCGCAGGAAGGTTCCAGTACATTCCCGGATTTCAGCCCCATGTTCCCAAGTGCTTCATACATAGCCTTGATAACTGTCGGAGAAGTATAAAAAGCATTTAATGTCGATTCCCTTGCCGCCCGGTATTCCTCTGCAGATAATTCTGACCGGAGTTCTTCATATTCCTGTGACCATCCCTCGCTCTTTTCATCAAATACCTGGGGAATCCCGCCCCATCCCACATACCTGGACAGGATTTCCTGTTCCTCTGGCTCTGCCATACGCCCCTCCGCTTCCAACTTGTGGAGCAGACGTACCGCTTCCATATTGGCACGGAATTTCTGTTTCGGACCGCCTGCCCCCAGATCATCGTCCGTAATACGGAAATTGACAGCCTCTCTCTTCGCAACTGTTTTCCCAGTAATCTCTTTCTCCCGGCCTGTACTCTGCCGATTTGTTCCCTGTTCTTCCCCATCCTGCTGCGCCTCAATCTGTTCCTCCGGGGATTGTGCTTCTTCTCTTTCCAGTTCTAAAGGAAGATGATAGTATCTCCGCAATATATTGATTGAATCAGGGGACATCACATGGGTAGTAAGTGGATCCAGTTCTTTTTTGATTGCTGCCTGGCTGTCTGCTGCGGTGCGCTCCATTACATCAGAAATAAGCTGCATCTGTGCCGGAGAAAATTCCGGTTTGAGCATGGGCACAATGTCAATCCCCTTCTCAGCAGAAGCATAGATCACATCTATCTGCTCCGGGGAGAACTCATCAAAATGCGTTCCTGCCTTTTTCATCGCTTCTGAAATGCTGCTTTCAAGCTCTTCTTCCTGTTTCTCCACAGAAAGTTCTTTATCAGCAATGTCTGTCAAAGAATTTTCCTGTTCCGTCTCTGCCTTTTCTGGCATTTCCACATCCATGAAATCAAACAAAGACAACTGCCTTGTGCTGCCCTCAATCTGAACCTCTTTTTTCTGTTCCGGGAAGATGGTATATGTACCTTCCACATACTGATGAATGACAGAAAGCGTCTCTACCTTTTTATCGTACTCTTCAAAATCCAAAGGCAGTGCAGCAAGGTCAGCATCCATCTTTGCTACAAGTTCTTCTGCAGTATCCGGATTTTCCAGCAATACCGGAAGTTCTTTTCTTGCTTTTTCATGAAGTAATTCATCTGTAAAAGGACGTTCGATCTCTTTTGGCAAATGATAATAAAACCCAATGATACGGCCTGCCATCTGTTCCCGCTCATATACAGGCATCCTTGCATAATCAGCGGCTTTTAAATACCTGTCATTTTCTATCAGATACTGGACACGCTTTGCTACTGCAGGCCATTTTAACAGGACTGATGTATCCGGATTACCATAACTCCCACGCTCCAGTTTTAACCCTTTTCCGTTATAATCTGCATGGGAATTGTCTGCACCTGACAGTGCATGGCTCTGTCCCCCGATACCATACCGTTCTTTAATAAAATCAGCTTTTTCTTTATCTGATCTGTCCTGTATAAAAAAAGCATAGGTTGCAAGCCTTCCATCCGAATACGCTCCGCCTCTGGCAAGGAACGCATCAATCTCATCCTGCGTGATAAAAACTTCATGTTCCTGCCACTGGAAATCATCCCTTGCCTGATAGGGAACGGCTTCTTTTGCGAATTTCTGGAACTGCGCCAAAACCTTGTCCGGACGGTAATAGTGAAACCGCATAATTTCCTTATCAAGAGAATAGGCTTCTGCCAGACCTTCCAGACGTTCAATTAAGTCTGAAAGATATTCCGGCTTCTCCAACAGCCTGCCAACCCGCTCCTCAACCTCCGGAAAACCTCCCCGGAATACCTGTGCATCTTCAAAAACCAGTTCTGCAACACCATCCGCCATATCACGCTCCATATTCACAAGAGCCTGCGCATGTTCCTTAACAGCATTCTCCCTGGCAGCATCCAGCACCACCTGTGGTGCATATTCTCCCTGACGCAACAGCTGGTGAATCCGCCCGGTCACGTCCTCCCATGATAAAAATACCTTATCCAGAATCCTGTCATGTACTGTATGTCCCACAGTGATCTGCATCCCCAGTTCGTCATACCAGACAGAATATTCCGTTCCCCCAATGGTAAGACCGATACCGCCCTCTCCATATTCCCGTCGGACAAAATCCGTATATTCCTCCGGTGTCTGTTCGCTCATAAAATTATAAATGATACGCAGATGGCTCCTGCTTTTATTGCCGCCTTTTCTCAACACTTCATCCACTACCTCAGATGGAATGGTAATCTCCCCCGCATAAAGAGCTGCCTGCCGTTCTTCAATAGAACGGATCTGCTGACTGACTGTTGGAAATTCAGGCAAAGATAAAGCAGAGGCTGTTTCTTCCTCTGCTTCACTCAAATCCTGTTCTGTTGTTTCTTCACTTAACTGTACACCAATTCCTTCAAGACGGTCTCCTCTGCCATTGCCGTCAGGCTGTTCATATGGGCTGTCCACTTCATCTGATCTGCTTCTTTGTCCGGTGCCGGATAGGTCATAAGCAGCCCATCCATCAGGGCTTCCATCCTCTCCTGTGCCGCTTTCTCTATCTCCATCAGATGGCTGTCCAGTTTCCCTGTCAGCAACATGCTCTGATACCAGTTCTTTTTGTTCTCCTTCAGAAATGTCCTCCGAAGCATCCCGTATTTCCCGATCACCACCGGTTCCTCCTGTATGGTCAGGTTCGGGAACTGGTAATCCCCTTTGCGATGATAAGTCAGTTCCATGTTCCGCTCCTCCTTTATTATCGCTTTCACGAATTAACGTGTTAAATTCATTATAAGGCATCCCATTTTCATTTGCAATACTTTTCTGCGTTTCTTCCATGAAAATCCTGCGTATCGTCCGTCCGATATCACGGAGCACAGGTTCCACGATCTGGCTGGCAGCATTCCCCAGAAACGTTAATACAGACAGGGAACGGAAATCCGTGATCCCGAAAAAATCCTCTTCCTCCAGATATTCCATAGGATCAAGCCCACACCGTCTGGACAGGGTATAGAAGACACTGTTTACCAGAAGATTATGAAACTCTGTCCGTATGGTATCCTCATCCAGTCCCTCAAGAAAAGTACCTTCCAGTTCATATCCCAGCCCGTCCATGGCTTCCTCCAAGTTTTCATCCGCCATGGACGCTGCAATTTCCATCAATGCTTTCTGCAGGTCAGCTCCTCCATCCATTGCAACTCCATAGGTGTCTGCCAGATGGTCAGTCAGCAGCTCCTGCTGTCCTTCCTGAAGCTGCCAGAGATATGGCGTCCTTCCGCCACGGACCGGATGTGTATCGGAAACATCAAACACATAGCGTAATTTCCTTCTCGGCCCGGTATCATCAATCAGGGCGATTCCCTTTGCGCCACGGTTCACCCAGCGGCTCATCTTTTCATTCCATATTTCCAATTCTGCACAGGCAATGGCATCCGGACGCTGTGCATGGATCAGAAGCGTATCTGAAAATGAATACCTGTACAATTTTGCCGCTGTATCCAGATAATGCATCCAGTCCTGTGGGGAACCGCTGACCTCTTTAGCGGCAGACTCCGCAAGGTTACGGATGTCATTTATTTTCGACATGATTCATCCCTCCTACTTATTGTCTGTCATAAATTCCATATACGATCATAAACATAATACAGGCCATACGCTTGACTATATAAAGAAATTTATATATAATTTCTTTATAAAAGGAGGTGCTGATATGCCAACAATCCGTTCAAGCGCAGACCTGCGTAATAATTACAATGAAATATCTACTTTTTGCCATAGCTATTCCGAGCCTGTTTTCATCACCAAAAACGGAAAAGGTGACCTTGCCGTTATGAGCATTGAGGCGTATGAACAGCTGGTCGGACGATTCGAATTATACAGCCAGATCCAGGAAGGTCTGGATGATGCTGCAAAAGGCAATACCCGCCCGTTTTCCGATGCTATGGCAGACATCAGGAGCCGCCGTAAATGATGAATTATACACTTCACATTACTTCGGCTGCTGAACGGGATCTGAATGCTGCAGCAGACTATATCGAATTTGTCCTGAAAAATCCGGATGCTGCAGACCAGCTCCTGGATGATGCAGAACGCCAGATCAATGCCCTGGCGCAATTTCCCAAAAGGCAGCCTCTTGCCGCAGACAGGATTCTGGCTTCATGGGGTATCCGCTTTATACAGGTCAGAAACTACCTCGCATTTTATACGATCAACGAAGAAAAGAAACAGGTAAATATCATAAGATTTCTGTACGCCAAAAGTGACTGGATTTCTATATTAAAACTCGGATTTCCACGAGTATAGGATGTTCCTCCCCGATATGCCGGGGAGGATTTCTTATTTATGTTTTTTCTTTTTATCAGGAAATTTCAGGCTGAAATTTACCCGCCCGTCTTTTACCTCCATCAAAAGGTCAGCAGTAAAATTCCTTCCTGTTTTCTGTGAATAAAAATCTGTCACATGGGTCTGTCCGCTCCGGAGCAGATCCTCTGCCATCCTTTTATCGATCAGTTTCTTCATACCGGAAAGGTAACGGTTTTCTTTCCACAGTGCAAAGGAACACTCCCGGTCACTGCAGTAAAAATTCTTTTTTCCTTCATATACAAAGGCACCGCAGACAGGACAGATACCGATCTGCTCTCTGGGATGAAAACGGCTCTGTTCTTCCTGCGACAAGGTACTGCACTCAAACAGCATACGCTTAATCAGGGCTTTGATCCCATCCATAAAGGACTGGCTGTCAAATTCCCCTTTTTCTATAGAAAGCAGTTTGTTTTCCCACTCTGCCGTCATGGACGCTGATTTCAGATACTCCGGAAGGATTTCGATCAGGACAATCCCGTCACTGGTAGGAAGGATCTGTTTTCCTTTCCTTACCGCATACCCGGAAGATACCAGTTTCTCAATGATCCCGGCTCTGGTGGCAGGGGTGCCCAGACCTTTTTTCTCTACATTCCCTTCAAATTCTTTTCTTCCAGCGTTCTCCATTGCTGATAATAAAGTGTCTTCACTGAATGGTTTTGGGGGCGATGTGAAATGCTCACTGATCTCAGCATCTACGGATTCAAATACCATTCCTTCTCTCACCACGGAAAAATCACCCGGCTCCTCTTCATCTTCCTCTGTCTTTCCTCTGATACCTGACAGTTTCCTGAATATCTCCTCTACAGCCTTCCATCCCTTTTCTCTGACTTGTTTCCCTTTTGCCAGGAACTTCTCCCCTGCACAGGATACGGTTATTTCCGGTTCCACATATGTATGATTCTGCCCTGTTGCACACAGCAGTCTCATGGAAACAAGCAGAAGGGTATCTTTTTCCCCTTTGGAGAGAGTATGCAGATCACATTTTTTAAGCTCTATTGTCGGGATGATCGCATGATGGTCGGAAACCTTTCCGTTATCCAATACCCTCTTTATGTCTGATGAGTCAAAGTCCACACGGTATAATCCCTGCACTGCCATGATGCCCTTCCGGGCAGTCTCTTCCATATCTTCTGTAAGATACTGGCTGTCCGTCCTTGGATATGTGAGAAGCTTTTTTTCATACAGGCTCTGTGCATATTCCAGTGTCTGCTTTGCGGTATAACCAAAATAACGGCTGTTCTCCCTCTGCAGCGTCGTAAGGTCATAAAGCTTTGGGGGACTGCTTGCCTTTTCGGTAAATACAGCGGATTCCACAACTGCTTTTGCACCACTGCAGACATCCCGGATCCGGATTGCTTCCTTCTCCTCAGATATTTTTTCTTTTACTGCCTCCATCCCATAACAGTCCAGGGTAACATTGAAATATTTTTCTTTACGGAAATTCCGGATCTGCCTGTCACGTTCAGCCAGCATGGCCAGGGTAGGAGTCTGCACTCTCCCCACAATGAGCTTCTTATAATATTTGGTAGTAAAAGCTCTGGTGGCATTCATACCGATCAGCCAGTCCGCTTTTGCCCTGCAGACCGCAGCTTCACAAAGATTCTCTAACGCACTTCCGTCTTTTAAATGCTCAAAACCTTCCTGTATGGCACTGTCCTCCATGGAGCTGATCCATAAACGCTTTACAGGAAGCGTACTGCCGGAAAGATCATACACACGCTTAAAAATCAGTTCTCCTTCACGGCCTGCATCACAGGCATTGACCACATATTCCATGTCTTTCCGGTTTAACAGCTTCTTTAAGATTTCCAACTGTTCCCGTTTATCTTTCAGCACAACAAGCTGCCAGTTCTCAGGAAGAATCGGCAGGTCATCAAAAATCCAGTTCTCATATTTTGTATCATAGTGCTGAGGGGATGCATATTCAGCCAGGTGCCCCAGGCACCAGCTTACAACGCAGTTCCTGCTTTCCAGATACCCATTTTTTCTCCCGTCTGCCCCAAGAATCCTGCCAATTTCCTTAGCAACACTGGGCTTCTCTGTGATCACCAGAAACATCCTGTTCTCCTTTCCTGACTGTTATTCATCGTCATTTTCTTTTCCGTAAACTCCCTGCTGTTGTTCATTTAGATACACTCCGTCGTCAAATTCCAGTTCTTCACTTTCGGAATCTCCTTCTTCTTTTTTGGGTTTCACCACTTTGAAATAATAGCCGGCTCCAATGCCGCCTGCCGCTAAAAGGGCTGCCATAATAGCAGGATTCGGATTCCCTTTTGCCTCTGTTTCCTTCTCCGTTTCTGCTTCTTTTTCAGGCTCAGACGTTTTTGCCTCTTCCACCGTCTCCGGGATGACCGTAGGGATCACTACCTGCGGCTCCTCTTTTTCTTCATCCAGAAATTCTGCCAGGTCATTCTCATCAACCATGGACAGCATATACACATTTTCCGTATTGCTGGAACGGTCCAGCACAAGGAAAAACGTGTTGCCATTCTTCGTCTGGATGGTCAGGAACTGCTTTGTATCATCTTCTGATTTATCATCCACAAGCTGTCCGTTTCCAGGGACAGAAAATGGAGTGGCATCTGTCTGCTGTGAAGGTTTTTCTGCCTCCGGTATCTCCGTTTCTGTGGTCTGTTCCGGTACCACCTCTGTTTGAGCAGTTTCCTGGGCATTTTCATTGGTAAATGCAAATGCTGTCGCAGACGTTCCTGATAAAATACCTACTGCCATCAAAACCATAAATAATTTTCTGATCTTATTTGCTGCCATCCTTATCCTCCCTTTCCGGTGCCGGATTTCCCGGCACCTGCATCTCATTTTCTCCGGATATCTTATCTGTCCTTATCTCATCCGCTTCCATCTTATTAACATTCTCTTGTATATATTGAAGGCTCACACTCCCATCCCGGATACCATCCAGAACCTCAAGAAGCTTCCTGCTGTCCAGTTTTAAAATACGGATACTCTTTACGATCTCTGCATCCTCCAACTGTTCCCTGCGCATGTTCAATTCCTTCAGATGTTCCTGTAATTCAGCAATTCTTCTTTCAGTTTTGTCCATCTCATCCAAAATCCTTCCAAGCTTTGTGCTCATTTCTGTTTTCCCTCCTTCCTGCCGGTTCACGAAAGCCTTCCAAACGCCATGAAATGTTCCTGCCAGTACGATGTTGCAATACTTGTGTACTGGACAGGTTTTCCGCAGTGGATCATCATGTTGTTTCCCACGTAGATTCCTACATGGCTGGCTCCAGGCGTGCTGTATGTATTCTGGAAAAAGATCAGGTCTCCAGGCTTTGCCTGTGAAGGCGGAACATAAGCACAAAAACTCCGCAGTCCATCTGCCGTCTGCCTTCCCACATTCCATCCGTTTCCACAGTTATTGATCACCCAGCTTACAAATCCTGAGCAGTCGAAGGATGTTTCCGGACTGGCACCGCCCCATACATAGGGATACCCCAGATATTTCTCTGCTTCCCGGATCATATTCGCGAATTTCCGGTCAGATAAGGCTTCCGCCGGAATTTCATAACCAAATCCACCGCCGCCATAAGAAGGCACATTGTCAAACAGGTAATCCCTGTTGCCAAGAGTGGTGTTATAAATGTCGTACCTTTTTTCTTCATTTTCATCCAGACGGCTCCGGAGCACCGCATCCAGATTGTGGTTCGTAAGTGTCACGTCCATCCGGTTGACATCCCTTGTACTGGTCACTTCCACTTCCCTGCTTCCGTTACTGTCCGCAATATATGCCTCCCAGGTCTGGTGTCCATGGGCAGATGCAGTTGCATGGTCTCCATAATAAACATCAAACTGTACGCCATACTGTGCAAAGTTTCCCGAATCCTCCACCACATACTCCACACCGTTCATTACAACCTTTGTCCCCATTGGAAGGAATGGATGTGCAGCATCCACAGCAATGGTATGGTTTGCCTGGGGCATGGCACCACTGGCAGTCGGACCTCCTGCCCAGACGCCACAGCAGATAGAGCAGTTACAATATCCGCTGGTAACAACCTGACCCAATGATTCCCCTACACGGACTTTCCTGGTCTCTGTCACAGTTTCCCTGTTTTCATCTGTAGAAATGCCATATTGCTGACGGAAGATCTCTTCTATCTCTTCTTTTACCTGTTCGTATGTAAACTCCCCATATTTCACTGTAAAATAGGAGATCAGATGATAAGGGTTATGGGATATTTCATCAATCTGGTAACGGTACTCCTCATATCCCGGATGACGGGATTCCATGCTGTTGATCTGGGCGTTAAGTGCAACCTCAAGAGCTTTATAAGCATTTTCCACTGCATAAATATCCTCATCTGTACTGGGGTAAGTTGTCCCCACCACCGTAGTAGTACCTCCCTGCAGAAATGCGGAACAGCTTGACAGGCTGGTAGCCATCAGTGAAAACAACAGTACCACTGCCATAGCTGCCCCAAGGATTCCCCTGCTCCTGTTTATGATTGCCACAGCCACACGTTTTACCTTTGAAAAAACAGTCTGCGTGACCCGGATGGTCTCTTCTGCCCGCTCCTCGCCTTTCCTTGCTGCCTGGTACGCTTTTTTATATCTCTGTTTCTGCCAGAAACGCCTGATCTCCTGTTTCTTTTTCTGTCCTGTTTCAGTTGCATGTTTTCCTGTATTTATTCCTTTTTCCTGTAATACAGAAAACTGTAACCTGCCTGTCTGCCTGTTTTCCGGCTCATTCCCCTGTAACCGCAGATTTCTTTTCCGTAATCCTCGGTTTGCCCTGTGCATGGCATACCGCAGGGCATTCTCTGCCATCTGCTCTGCTTTATGAGAACCTTCCACGGCAGCATTTTCCTGTTCTGCTTCATCCAGTTTCTCATGCAGATAGTATTCAGCGGAACCAGTGGCGGCAGATACAGTCCTTTTTCCTATGCCTGCCCCATTTCCACGGATCATGCCGCTCTTTTCATCGCCAAAATCCAGACGGGTTTTCTTTTTCCTCTGTTCTTTGTGAACCTGTTCCCGCCTTGCCTTATCCCTGATCTCTTCACGGAAACTGTCCATAGAAGGCTCTTCCGCTTTTTTCCGGTCACGGGGCTGATTTCTTTCTTTCTGTGTTCCAGGCTCCCCTTCTTCTGCAGTTTTTTTCCTGTCCTTTTCTTTACGTGCAAAATCCTCGATCTGCTTTTTCTTCCGTTGATGGCTCTTTTCTTCAGAAGTTTCTGCGTCGGAGCGACTTCCGGCAGGATGTGTTCGGAGCTGCCCCATCCGTAAGGAGTGTTCCGTTATCCCTTCTGGCTGTCCATTCTCTGTGTCCACACTATCGTCTTCCGTATTGTTTTCAGATTTCCTTTCAGAATCCACATAATTCCGGAAATATCTTTCCGCAGGTTTCTGCTTTTCATCAAATCCATCCATTCTTTCCCCGGAAATGGATTCTGTTTCTTCTTCCGGATCAGGCTCTAACATATCCTGCATATATTTTTTCTGTTTTTTCTTCCTCTCCGGTTCTTCTTCTTTTCTGTGGGTATGAACGCTTTTAAGATCAACCGGATCATCTTCCCTGCCGGAAAGCTCGAAATCTTCTTCTTTTTTAGTGATCCGTACTTTTTCATGGCTCCGCAGATTCTCTTCCACAAGCCCGCCACGGCTTATTTTTCTGACGGTTTTATCCCTTGCACGGTATTTATGTTCCTGCATAGACCGCTACACCTGTACCTTTCGGTATGTTTACGCACCGGTCTGCACATATGCAGCCCATTTTTCTACAATCCCGTCTGCTGTATCCTGCAGATCAGTGATGAATTTTTCTGCCCCTTCCGGCAGGTTTCCCTTGGGCAGCATGGACAGACACAAAATACTGTTCTGAAGATCCACGAGAGTAGCAAGATACAGTAGATCAACCATAATATCCTCAAAAATATCCTTCCCAGTCTCCTCCTCCCTAAGTCCCAGAAGCACCTGAAGTTCTTCCGGCAGCTTTTGTCTTTCTGATTTTTTTACTACCATTTCAAATCTCCTCCTTTTCTGAATACAGACACGGCAGTTTCACCAGAAAGTTCTGCCCTGACAAATAAAAAGCAGAACTGCCACCGAGAATCGTCTCATTCTCCAATAACAATTCTGCTAAAATAACTATCGCTCCCATCATCCCATTTTCTGCCCGTTTTCCATCTCGGAAGGCTTGGTGGTCATCAGTTTATACAGGCGCAGGGATTTATCAAACTTATCCTTGAATGGGATAATGGTACTTCCATAGAATATCAACCCTTCACCTTCCCCGCTGTTGGTCACATAAGATAACTGGTGAGGTGAAATATTGAGTTGTTTTGCCAGAATCTGCCTGTCACCTGCAGCCTGGTTGAGCATATAGATGAAATCCGAGTTTTCAAAGATATTTTCGATTTCCCGGCTTGCCAGTAAATCTTTGATATTCTGGGTAATACCTGTGGGGATACCTCCCCACTTTCGAAATCTCTTCCAGATTTCCACCGAATATGCTGCCGTCTGTTCTTCTTTTAAGAGCAGGTGGAACTCATCTATGTAGTATCTGGTGGATTTATGTGCGGCACGGTTGATGGTCACACGGTTCCACACCTGATAGTGATAGGTAATCTGACGCTTTTGCCATAGACTAAGCTATGGTAGTCAGGTCAGATTTTCCCCCACTTCGCACCGTGCGTGCGGGTTTCCTCGCACACGGCGCTCCGCCAATACAGATTAATTG
>JALEHU010000019.1 GCA_022770365.1 Blautia sp.
AAGTGCTGTAGTAGGAATACTTCACCTGGTATCCGTCCACATTGGCAAGGGAGCTCAGATTCCTGCCGGAAGTAAACGTATAAGTGATCTTTTGCCCGTCAATGTCGGTGATGGATGTCAGATTATGGTCTGTATATCCAAACGATACTGTCTGGCCGGACGGTGCCTTCACCTGGCTTAAGTCTGTCGGATTGCCGCTGCTGTCTTTCAGATAAGTCAGGGTAGTCACCCTTCCTGCACCATCGGTAATTTTGGTGATACGGCTGCTGCTGTAGGTAATGCTCAGTACATTACTGTTCTTATCGCGGATCTTAACCAGATATCCACTGCTGCCAAAAACCATCTGGTTATCTTCTTTATCCCTGATCACATATGGTTCGGAACTGCCAGTATTAACTGTCAGGGTAAATTCCATCCCGGATTCATCTTTCCATTTCTTCTTGTCGGAATCATAGTAAAAATAATGGACTGTTCCGTCACCGTCCGTATGCTTGTAATAGTCCGTATCGGCAATCTTCACTTTCTCCAGTGTCTGATGATAATTTAACCGGAATCCGTATCCGTAGCCAAGGTTTTCCGTCCTGTTATTTGAATTATAGACATGCTTCAGGCTGACCGGAATACGGCTTCCTCCCATCTCCAGATCCGGGCGTACAAGGATCAGGTTTCCGTTATAATCATTCACATGCACGGTTCCTGCCCTGCCCACGTCCTGGCTGTGGTAATTCCAGAAGTCTTCCAGCCCGGAGTAATTCACATAGGAAATATCAATTCTCGGGCGCATATCCTGATATCCGCTATCACAGTCTGAAGCAAGGAACTCCGTATATCCGGACATTTCATAGTCATCCTTGAACATCAGCCCGAAATTATGTCCATTCTGGTACCAGTCTTTCACCAGCCTTGTCACATCCAGTGTGATATATTTCTGTTTGTCTCCTTTGAATTTGCAGGAATCCTCAATCGTCTCGTCATAGACAGGTTTGTTATTCCAGTTGATCGTTGCAGAATTCCAGTCCTGCATTACACGGTGCACATTGACTGTCCGCTCTTTATTGTCTTCTGCAAGAGATACCAGGACCAGTTTTGCATTCACTACCATATCTCCTGTTTTGATCGTTGGAAGGACAAATTTCAGGAAACTTCTCTGAATATTATCTCCGCCCTTTGTTTTCAGGATAATGCTCTGCTGGAAATTGTCCTCTTCCAGAAGGGAATCCACATGGGCATCCGCAATATCGGCTGCTTTCTTGGATGTGGTCGTTACCGGATCGACCACGACCGGATATCTCCGCTCCGGTGCGCCCAGCCATCCCTCATCTGCATGGAAAGTGATCCTGCAGAGGTTCTTCTTGTCCTGTACAAGGGTCAGACGGACTGCTTCCGATCTCACTCCTGCAGCATCCTTCATGTACGGTGCATATACAACAAAAACTTCCTCTCCCTGATCATTCACAAAAGACACATGGTTCTTCACCTGAACTGCTTCCAGCTTTTTCATCCGGTAAACAAAAGTGACTGTCCCGGAAGCTTCCGGGTTCATCAGAACCAGATCTTCTTTTACTTTTTCGCCGATGACGCGGCATCTTACATCCATCCCCTCCAGGACACCGGGATAAAGGATTCCGTTACTGCCGTCACGGACGGCATATGCTTTAGCCGCATCCTTAATGCCCCAGGTAAGTGCTGTACCGTCTTTCATGATTGTGACTGTTCCCTGTTCCTTCGCATGTTTCCCGAAACGTATCTGAAGTTTTCCTTTTTTATTGACAAACTCCGTCTGTTTTTCTTCAATTCCTGCGATCAGGGCATTTCCCTCTTCTGCGGTTTCTTCACGAAGGGTATCGTCCATGTCTTTCCACGAACCATCTTCCTCCTGAAAATGCACGGCATCCAGATAAATCTCCGCGGTCATGGAATGGTCTGCGTTTTCAAAAACTTTTGTGTTTGCTGTTCTCTTTCCGATTAATTCTCTTCGTTTCATGTTTTTATCTCCAATCTATTGTTTTATTGTATCAAGAGCTCTTTGATGTAATAAGAATAGCAAACATATGTTTGTTTTTGAATATCAGATCTGTTATATTTTTTTACCAGTTTTGATAGGTTTTTCAGAATCCCTGAAGAGAATCATCCACTGGCTGTATCCCGATGCATTTCTTCATCATTCCGCCTGTATAAGATCTCATCGACAGGAACATCCAGTATTTCTGAAAGATTCATCAGGGTCTGGATATTCATCGTTGTCATGCCGGACTCGATACGTGAGACTGTGATCACGGAAACACCAATCCGGCAGGCTAATTCTTCCTGACTCATCTTTTTCTTTTTTCGTAGTTTCCTGATCTGTTCCCCTATACAGACCAGTTCTTTATTAAACGTATAATTCATAGTATTCTCTCCCGTATATACACTATTTTTCTTTTGTTGCCTCCTTATTATACAAACATACGTTCTGTTTTTCAATAGCATATATGGTAGTAATCAGGTTCAGTCCCATTTATTACCTCAAAATCGCGGATTCCTTTTGTACGGCTGCCTGCACAACTTTCCTCCCCTCAATACCTTTCCTGATTTTTCACACAAAAAAACCTGCATCCTCCCGAATGCACTTTCACGATTCCGTCAAAGCCACATTCCCGGATACAGGTGTTTATGCTGATTTCATATGACTAAAAATTGATTCACTTGCTTGATCGTCTCTGGATTACTCCCGACGCACCGACTGACAGGAATATCCCAAGACAGTAGAATAGCTGAATATCAGCAATTCACCACATTGAGCTCAGGGAGTCGAAAATAAAAATACGCAATCTTAAAATAATATGAAAAAAGTCTAAATCACGTTTAATGCTCCCTGAACACAATACTTTCTCATCATTCTGCTTTCATATTTGCCGAAAAAACATCTGTAACTTCACTGATGGTGATATATGCGGATGGATCTATTTCGTGAACAATGTCTTTCATTTTTGTAATCTGGAAACGGTTCACCACAAAATAGATCATGGTTTTTTCTTTGTTTGAATAGCCGCCTACTGCGCTGATCTTAGTCATTCCGCATTCAAACGCTTCTGACAGCGCCAGGCAGATCTCCGTTGGCTTTACCGTGATAATCACTGCGCATTTTGCACGATCAAAACCTTCCACCATGAAGTCAACAGTCTTTACGGCTGCGGCATATGCAACAATAGAATACAAAGGAAGAATCCAGCTTTCAATCACAATTCCGCAGATAATATAAAGACAGATATTATATATCATCACAAAAGAACCAACCGTAATTCCCATCCTTTTTGCAAAGATAACCGCCATAACCTCAATTCCATCCATAGCGCCTCCGGAACGGATAGCAAGACCGCTTCCCATTCCGGAAATAAAACCGCCAAACACAGCACACAAAAGAAGATCCTGCCCGGCCAGAGGCGAAGCAAATGCCACATCCACCGGCAAAACATCCGTGATCATCCATGCGGAAACTGAATAAATTAAAACCGCATAAATGGCATAAACCGTAAAGAGCAGCCCCTGTCTTTTCAATCCGTATAAAAACAGCGGAATATTCAGGATCAGCAGGAAAACCGACAGCGACATATACTCCGGTGTAAGCTGCGAAAGTAAAATAGATGTTCCGGAAATCCCGCTGTCATATAGATTTACCGGAGCAAGAAACATGGACACGCCAATAGCATTAATAATCCCCGCCAGTGTAAGAAAACATAAATTTTTGATTTTAATATTTTTTAATGATGTACTTCTGCTCATTTCTCACCTTCCTGTTCATATTTTTAATAACAACTCTATCACAAGATGATGGGGCCAAAAGGTATTTTGACCCTGATATCATCACAATGTATTAATGTATTTATTATTAATTATGTCATGACAGAACTGCAAGTCGTCTGCAAATTATATAATGAGCCGGGCTGCCTGCCCGGCTCACATTTTCATTCTTTGCTGCAATATCGTCCGTCTTCCGGACAAGTCCCTTTAATTGGACTTTACTTTATTCCACAGTTCATTATAAACCGCATCCGCTTCCGGTCCAAGATAACGGAATGTTTCAAGTTCCGGCAGCTTGGAAAGATCCGGGAATGCAATCTCGCTGCTGCGGATCGTTTCATCTTCAATCATTTCCTGAGCCTCCACATTCGGAGTAGAATAAGTAATATACTCAAAATTCATCAGGGCAATGTCCGGTCTGCAGAGGAAATTCAGGAATTTCTCCGCATTTTCCTTGTGTTCCGCATTCTTCGGAATAACCCAGGAATCAATCCAGATATTGCTTCCCTCTTTTGGGATCACATATTCCAGGTCCGGATTTTCCCACTGGGTATAGATTGCCTCTCCTGAATAGATCACTCCTATAGCCGCCTCATTACCGATCATCTTATCTCTTACCTGATCGATCACATATGCCTGTATCAGCGGTTTCTGCTCGATCAGAAGCTCCTCCGCTTCAGTCAGTTCATCAAGATCTGTGGAATTCAAAGAATATCCAAGGTATCTCAGCGCCACAGCAAATGCATCTCTTACAGAATCCTGCATAAGGATATTGTCTTTATATTTTTCATCCCAGAGTATGCTCCAGCTGTCAACCGGTTCATCCACCATGGTTTTGTTGTACAGGATGCCCACCGTTCCCCAGCAGTAAGGAATGGAATATTTATTTTCCGGGTCAAACTGCCTGGACTGTTCAATATAATCCTCACCGATATATTTCACATTCGGTACATTGGCAAAATCAATTTCCGCCAGCAGATCATTTTCGATCATCCTCTGAATCATATAATCACTGGGACATACAAGGTCATACGCGATTGCACCGGAGCTTACTTTCGGATACATAATCTCGTTCGTCTCAAACTCTTCGTAAATAACATTGATTCCCGTTTCCTCTTCAAAAATTGTCAGTACTTCCGGATCAATATATTCACCCCAGTTATAAACGATCACTTTTTCTTCGTTCATAGCCTGATTCAGGGTTGCATAATAAATACCGCCGCCTATCACTACAAGGCAGATCATAGCAGGAATCACACGACGCACGATAATCATCCTGGTTCTGGACGGACGTCTCTTCTTCCTTGCCTTTCTGGCTTTTTCACTGTTCTCCTCTTCGGAGTCCGGCGAATAATTTACAAGAATGAGGAGTACCAGAACAGTCGTAAATAAAATCGTGGAAAGCGCATACATTTCCGGTTTGATTCCTTTACGCACTTCTGTATAAATCTTTGTCGACAGTGTATCAATTCCCGGCCCCTTGGTAAAGTGTGTGATTACAAAATCATCCAGGGACATGGTGAACGCCAGCATGAATCCGGAAAGCACGCCCGGCATGATATCCGGGAAAACCACCTTAAAGAATGCCTGCAGCGGAGACGCTCCAAGATCCATCGCAGCTTCATACGTATGTCTGCTTGTCTGGCGAAGTTTAGGCGACACACTCAGTATGACATACGGAATATTAAACGTAATATGTGCGATCAGGATCGTACCGAATCCCAGAGTCACATGAAGGGCAATAAACAAAAGCATCAGAGAAATACCCATCACGATCTCCGCATTCATCATTGGAATATTTGTCAGTCCCATGTAAATGGTACGCCATCTGGTTTTCATTCCCTGAATCGCGATCGCAGCCGCAGTTCCGATCACTGTTGCAATCCCGGCTGACAGAAGAGCAATGATCAGCGTAGTATACAGGGCATTCATAATCTGTTCATTCCGGAACAGTTCTCTGTACCATTTAAGGGTAAAACCGCCCCATTTGGCTCTGGTCTTGGAATTATTGAAGGACAATACAATAAGGGTCACAATAGGAGCATAGAGCAGGAAAAAAATAAGTCCCAGATATATTTTCTGCAATGTTTTCCGCATCATAGGATCGAGCCCTCCCCTCCCTTATCATACTTGGCAACCAGTGCCATGCTGGCAATAATAAATACCATCAGTACCAGAGAAAGGCCGCTTCCCACATGCCAGTTACTGTTCTGTTTAAAGGACTGTTCAATCACATTTCCGATCAGCAGGATCTTGCCGCCTCCAAGGAGATCAGAGATAACGAATGTCGTCAGTGCCGGTACAAATACCATTGTAATCCCGCTGATAACTCCCGGAACACTCAGAGGAAGCGTGATTTTCAAAAATGTCTGAACGGAATTGGCACCCAGATCACGAGCTGCATTCACAACATCTTTGTCGATCTTAATCAGTACATTATATATAGGGAGTACCATAAAGGGCAGGAAATTGTACACCATACCCAGGATGATCGCATACGGTGTATTGATAATTTCCAGCAGCGGCAAATGCAGGAATTTCAAAATACTGTTGATCACTCCCGTTTTCTCCAGAAGCGTCTGCCATGCCATGGTACGCAGAAGAAAATTCATCCACATGGGCAGAATAAAGATCAGTACGATAAAGCTTGACTGATTCATATTTCTGGAGCTCAGGATCATTGCCAGCGGATATGCCAGAAGCAGGCACACCACTGTACTCACAAAGGAAAGGAGCAGAGAAATTCCCAGAGCCTTCAAATTTTCAGGCGTGGTGATCTCTGCAAGGTTTATTAATGTAAAACCGCCCTCATCACTGGTAAACGCATAGTAAACAATTACCAGAAGCGGAATCACAACAAAGGAGACTGACCAGAACAGGTACGGACCTGCCAGGTAACGCTTATTCTTCAATATTGACCGCCTCCTCATCTTCCGATTCCGGCTTATTCATAATCTGGATATCAAACGGATCCACATGGATGCTGACCTCCGTTCCCACAGGGAACATATCGGTACTGTGTACCAGCCACTCAAAATTATTGGCCATCACTTCCATTTCATAATGTACCCCTTTGAAGATCAGATGTGTGACTACACCGTCAATACTGCCTTCACCCGGTTTCAAAAGATCGATATCCTCCGGACGGATCACTACATCAACCGGCTTATTTCTTCCGAAGCCCTCATCCACACAGGGGAACGGCACACCCAGAATCTTCACCAGTCTGTCCTCCAGCATCAGACCCGGAAGAATATTGCTCTCTCCGATAAAATCCGCAACAAAGGCATTTTCCGGTTCATTATAAATCTTTTCCGGTGTTCCGATCTGCTGAATGTATCCCTGATTCATTACGACGATGGTATCCGACATGGTCAGTGCTTCCTCCTGATCATGTGTTACATAAATATATGTGATACCAAGCTCGTTCTTCAGACGGATCAGTTCATACTGCATGTCCTGACGCATTTTCAGGTCGAGAGCTCCCAGCGGCTCGTCCAGAAGAAGAACCTTGGGTTCATTGACAATCGCCCGGGCAATGGCAATCCTCTGCTGCTGACCGCCGCTTAAGGAATCCGGCATGCGGTTTTCAAATCCATCCAGATTTACCAGCTTCAGTGCATATTTAATTTTATCATGAATGTACTGCTTGCTCTTGTTTTTAATCTTCAGTCCAAATGCTATGTTTTCTGCGATTGTCATGTGGGTAAAAAGAGCATATTTCTGAAAAACAGTGTTCAACTGGCGCTTATTAGGCGGAAGATTGGTGATATCTTTCCCTTCAAAGATCACGTGTCCGGAATCCGGATTCTCAAAACCTCCCAGGATGCGCAGTGTAGTGGTTTTGCCGCAGCCGCT
>JALEHU010000034.1 GCA_022770365.1 Blautia sp.
TACGTTGTAATTATCACCAAGGAATACCAGCTGGGTTGTCCAGGTATCACCGCAGGAAAGATAGATCGGTGTTTTGCCTGCGTCTTTCAGTGCCTGACAGTTGGATACGAACTGTTCCCATGTTGTCGGAACTTCCAGTCCCAGTTCCTCATAATCCGGTTTCCAGTATACAACTGCTCCGCCCTGTGTGGTGGTAAACGGTGCACCGTAAACACGGTCTTCCTGGCTTACACAGCTGATGAAGGTATCATCAAATTTCTGTGTCATTGCTTCATCTGTAATATCCAGGAAATGTTCCTTCGGATTCAAAGCAGTAAGCAGAGAGCCGGAATTGTAGTTGCTGATATCAGGAAGGTCTCCGGATGCACATCTTGTCTTGATGATGTTGTCACCCTCGGTACCGCCCGGGTTGATCTCAATGGAGAACTCCATACCAAGCTCTTCTGTAGCTTTTGCCATAACAGCCTGAGTTCCTGCGTTATACTCTGTGTTTCCGATCCACATGGTGAGTGTTACGCCCTCATAAGGTTTTGCAGCTTCCTCTGCAAATACGGTTGCCGGCACTGTTCCCACGGTCATTGCTGCTGCCAGTGCAACTGCTAATACTGATTTTTTCATTTCCATGTCTCCTTTCTCGTTATAATGCACAACTCTGTGCATTCACTATTTTATAATGGAGTAATTATATCATATGCGCTGAAATGTAGACATGGATTATTCAAGCTTTTTGAATAGAAAATTCAGGTAAAAATTTGTTTTTTCTATATAATATATACAAATATCCATAACGAGCAGACCATTTACCGGAATTATGACATACAAAGCTGTTATTTGTCTGTTTCCACTTTGAGCATCCGGTATCCGATTCCAATATGGGTCTGAATATATTGAGGAGAACCCGGAGCACTCTCCAGCTTCTTGCGCAATGTAGCCATGAATACCCGAAGTGAAGCTACATCATTTTCCCAGCTGCTGCCCCAGACACTCTGCGTAATATATTTGTGTGTCAGTACTTTTCCGATATTCCGCGCAAGAAGGCACAGCAGTTTATACTCAATAGGGGTCAGGTGGAGTTCTTCATCTCCGAGAAATGCACAGTTCGCCGCATAGTCAATACGCAGCTGTCCGTTAACAAATACTGCCTCCTGCGCGGCAGTATTCTGCATCAGGGCAAGCCGTCTCTGGGTTACACGGATACGGGCCAGAAGTTCCTCTACTGAAAAAGGCTTTGTCAGGTAATCATCCGCTCCTGCATCCAGTGCATCAATTTTGTCCGTATCTTCACTTCGTGCGCTGATCACAATAATCGGCACATTTGACCAGGTGCGAATACGGTTGATTACTTCCACTCCATCAATATCAGGAAGTCCCAGATCCAGCAGAATAATATCCGGATTATGAGTTGCCGTTTCCATAACGGCTCCCTCGCCTGTCATTGCAGAAATAAAGCGGTAATCGTGTGCTTTAAGCGTTGTAGTGATCAGATTCCGCACAGGTGCGTCATCCTCCACTACCAGTATCTGATATTTACTCATGCAGTATTAACTCCTCTCTCGGAAGCGTAAAGCGGAAGATGGATCCATGGGGCACATTGTCCTCCACACTGATCATCCCGCCATGGGCTTCTACAATTGATTTGCAGAGAAACAATCCAAGTCCCAGGCTTCGTCGGCTGTCTGCAATCTTATTGGAACCACAGTAAAACTTATCAAAAACCTTATCTTTATCTTCTTCTGAAATACCCGGTCCGTCATCAGTCACAACAATCTCTGCCATATTCTCCGCCTGACATGTTGTTATAACAATTGTTGAATCCGGCTGTGTATATTTCATGGCATTGTCCAGAAGATTTATAATGACCTGAATAATCAGCTTGGCATCTGCTTTGACCAGAATCATATCATCTTTGCAGTCAACTGTAATATTGTGTGAATTTTCTTTACGTCTGCTGTATTTTACAGCCTCATCCACAATGTCACTGAGCAGCTCCGTTGAAGTGCGCAGAATCATCCGGCCCTCTTCAATTCTTGTTGCATAAAGAAGATTTTCCACCAGATTGATCAGCCACATGGAATCATCATAAATATCCGCATAAAGCCGCTGCTTTGTCTCATCATCAAAACGATCTCCATTGCTCATAAGATTACTGGCATTTCCTGATATAGAGGTCAGGGGTGTACGAAGATCATGTGATATTGTCCGGAGCAGATTTGCACGAAGCTGTTCGCTCTCCGCCAGTATGGCCGCGGCTTCTTTTTCCCGGGCATTCTTTTCATTTTCAAGTGCAAGTGCACATTCTCCGAGTATGGAAAGTAATATACCATGTTCCGAGTCATCCAGTGGATGATCCTCCACGTCAATTCCGACCACTCCATAAACACGGTCATTTACATGAAGGGCAAAATAAAGGAAGCGCGCATCTGTAAAAGTATCTGTAGTAGCTCCGGCAAAATGATTATTCTTCAGCACCCAGTCAGCAGTTGCCATTTCTTTCGTAATATCATAAGATTTTTCCCGGTTTTCTTTTGTCTGAAAAGAGCGGAGATTTGACAGTTTCCCGTCAACAGCTTCAAAAATAACAATATTCCGGTTCAGAAGCCTGACAATCTGAGCAGCCGTAACTGTCAGGATTTTTTCCTTATCCTTCGCCTTTGTCAGAAGCTGGTCCGTTTCAAACAGAACTTTCGTCTGATGGGCAATTTTTGCAGATTCTCTTGCCTGTTCTTTATATCGAATTGCAAAAGTTCCGGTAATAAAAGCTGTCAGAAACATAACCACGAATGTAACAGGATAACCTGTGCCATAAGCTGCAAAAGAAAATCTCGGCACCGTAAACAGATAATTAAAAATAAAAACACTAGCGATAGAGGACACAAGGCTGTATACACGATGTGATGTCGCAATGGATGTGAGCAGTACACCAAGAATATAAACCATGATAATATTCGCATCCGTAAAGCCAAGCTGATGGAACAAAAGACTCAGCAGAGTGGCTCCGATGAGAATCGCACAACTCTTCGCAGTGTTTTTCAGAATACTGATATTTTTTTGTCTTATATCTTTCAAAGGACGATATGGATCCTCAGATCCTGTTTCCTGTATGTTATGAATATCCGGTTCTTTCAAACCGGAAAGAAATTGGTTCATCTCTTCTACCTCCAAGCCGATTACCATGATTCTAACACAGGAAACCTGATTTATCCATACTTATTCAGACATTTCTCTATGAACATCTGGATACACAGTAATCATTACGCAGCGCCATTACAAACCAGTCGCGCAAAGGAGAGGAAATATCTTTATTCCAGAGAACATAAACGTTTTTGTCCTCGTACAGATTCTGAACCTTAAGTCCAAATGCTTCCGCAGCTTCTGATCCCTGACAGAATGGTATTCTTATATACTCAAAATCAGGATTTGCCTCAGCGGCACTGTCCTCAGTCAGCAATACAAGATCTGTGACCCCGTCTGAGAGATTATGTAAAAGTTTTCCTGATCTTCCGCTGCTGACTGCAAATTCAATACTGGAATTCGCATCGACACAATATTCCAGTGCAGCTGCTACGGAATTCAGGAGCATCGGCGTCTCCGCTGCGATTTTTATCAGATGCTTTTTATTCAGCTGTTCTTTTTCAATCATTTCTGTATTCTTATCCAGCAATGTGTCTACTTTTCGTGTAATATAATATCCAAACACAAACATAGCAAGTGTCGTACAGATCAAAATAAAATCTTTCACAGAATCACCACCCTCTCAAAAAATCCCGATTCTGTTATATTTTGAAGCATTTCTGAATAGCCTTCAGATGCCCGACCACAAGTATGGATTTGTTCCCCGTAAGTACCATATCCGGAGTAACATTCATATTCAGCTTCCCGCCTTCTCTGACACCCAGTATATTGATACCATATTTTTTACGGATGTCCACCTGAATGACGGATTTCCCACACCATTCATCCGGCACGGTAATTTCAAAAATCGAATAATCTCCGTCAAGTTCAATATAATCCAGAATATGATCAGATGTACAGCGTATCGCAGTCCAGGAAGCAAGCTGCTTTTCCGGATAAACCACTTCATCCGCACCGTTTCTCAAAAGAAATTTTTCCTGAAATCCTGTAGATGCCCTTGCAATTACCTTTTTGGCACCGAGATCCTTCAAAAGCGACGCTGTCTCCAGGGAATTCTGGAAATTATCACCGATCGTTACAATACATACATCATAATTACGAACACCAAGGGATGACAGAAAATCTTCATTCGTACTATCCCCGATCTGAGCATTTGTCACAAAGGGAAGCGCAGAATTCACCCGTTCTTCATTTTCATCTACTGCCATTACCTGATGGTTCAGTTCATTTAACTTCATTGCTATATGCCTGCCAAATCTGCCAAGCCCGATTAATAATACTGTTTTCATAGAATCCTCCTGTAAGTATATCTGCACGGGCAGATACATCAAATTTCACCATTTTTTCTGCAATATTTTTTCTTAAAATATCTGTTCTTCCGCATTTATCCGACGGTCATCTTCTCCTGCGGCAGTCTGGCTGTATTGCCTTTTCTTCGTGACAGCGCCGCAAAAACCAGGGTCAGTCCTCCGACTCTTCCAAAGTACATCAGAATAATCAGAATAATCTGCGATACCAGTCCCAGCTGTGTCGTGATTCCCAGCGTCAGGCCAACCGTTCCCACCGCAGATGCGGTCTCAAACAGACACGCCATAAGAGGAAGGCCTTCTACACGGCTGATGATAAATCCTCCGGTGAGAAACAACGTCAGATACATTGTAAGAATTGTAGCTGCATTTCGGACAGTATCCTCCATGATTCTCCGCCCAAAAAACTGTGTATGTTCTCTTCGGCTGAAAACTGAAACAGATGTGGATATCAAAACCGCAAACGTAGTTGTTTTCATACCTCCGGCAGTAGATCCGGGAGATCCGCCAACCAGCATCAGAATTATCATGATCGCAAGACCTGTCTCACTAAGAAGAGTCAGATCCACTGTATTAAATCCCGCAGTTCTCGGTGTGATCGCCTGAAACAGAGAATTTAGTATTCTTTCTCCCACAGGAACATTCAGAAATTCAAAGAAGAAAAAATACAGTGCCGGAATGAGAATCAACAGTGAGGTAGTTACCAGAACCACTTTACTCTGCATCCGGTATTTTTTTATATGATATTTATTTACCTTGATATCATCCCATGTAATAAATCCGATACCGCCAATGACGATCAGAGACATAATCGTTATGTTGATCACAGGATGTCCGGAATATGACGTCAAAGACGAAAACGGTGTCTTGCAGCCCATCAGATCAAATCCGGCATTACAAAAAGCAGATATTGAATGAAAAATCCCATACCAGATACCCCTGGTCAATCCAAATTCTCTGCAGAATACCGGTGACATTACAACTGCCCCGATCAGCTCAAACAGAAATGTCATCTTCAGAATGAAACCTGTCAGACGGACAATTCCTCCAACTTTATGTGCTGAAATTGCTTCCTGCATAGTACTTCTCTGTTTAAGGCTGATTTTCCTGCCGGAAAAGATTGTAACAGCAACTGCCATTGTTACAACTCCCATACCTCCAATCTGTATTAAGATGATGATAACTGCCTGCCCGAAAACAGACCAGTATGTTGCCGTATCCTGAACCACAAGTCCGGTCACACATACGGCGGAAGTCGCTGTAAATAATGCATCAGAAAAGATTGCTCCCTGCCCGTCACGTGTAGAAATCGGCAGCATCAGCAGCAGGCTTCCTGTAAAAATCACAGCAGCAAATCCAAGAATGATGATCTGCGCCGAAGAAAGATGCTTCTTTATTCTTCTCATATGTACACAAAACTCCAACGTTTTTTTGTTTTTATTATCCCATTCATACCATAAAATGTGCGTTAGAGCCTGAAAAACGGCATAAAGATTGTATAAAGAAGAATTAATTGCTCTGCATTTCTCATGTCGTGACGCAAAACGCCCGAATGAAGTCCAAAGCCTTCATCCGGGCGCGTATATGATGTCTATTGTATTACTGATTTTCAAAGAATTGTTATCGTCATTTTGCTTTCTCCATGAGACTGTCACTTATTACTCCTCTTTACTGCCATAAAACCTGACAGACATCTCCCATGACAATGCCAGAAGAGCAATATCCACCAAAAGCATCAGCGGAATGAGCCAAAGACCGGCAGAGGATAAATTCCCAGCAAATCCAAGACCCGTATTATCTCCCATGAATCCCAGTATTCCAAGCAAAGCAGCAACAATGATAATCACTCCATAGTAAATTGTGCGTCCTTTTTCCACTCCAAGTTTGAATACCGCCGGCAAAAGAATACAGGGGCTCAGCAATCCGACTGTCGGCAGAACAGCCAGCAGCATCCCATAAGATTTCCAGTCGATATTTCCTGACAGTATCATGTTCAGCATCAGTGCAGCTGCAATCACAATACTTCCGAAAGCCAGAAACATAAGTGCAATGATATACTTCACCGAGACCAGTTCCCTCTGTGTGTAGGGAAACACTCCCGCATAAACATTCCACTTGCTCTTCTCATCATAGGAAATCAGACTGATCGGAACCACGCCTGCCATCACTAAAGGATAAAACAACATGAACATGTTTTCTCCGATCACGGAACCTGCGGCAAATACAAGTATCAGGATGATATTCACACGGCAGTATTTCATCGCCATATATAAGTCTTTCTGAAACAAGCCCTTCATGTTAATCTTCCTCCCTATTTAGTCAAGTCTTTTTTCCTTAAAAATCAAGGATTTTTTCAATATATCATCAATAAATATCTCAGAAGAAGGAGCCATGGGAATGGACATTTCTCTGTATCTGGTACGAAAATAGTGGCTTTTGGGTACACGAAATAAAACGTCTTTGCTATCGTTCTACATGGCCTTGTGTATACCCATCCATCTACGGCAGCGTACCTCCCGTGTCTACCAGGATCACCTGCATTTCCGCAGGGTCCTAACTTCCTTCGTCCCGCCTGTCCATAACCAGGGTGTCAGCTTAGCTCCTTGTCAGGGTCTTGCCCTATGGTAATTATTCCTGCCGACTACTGGCTCATTCTTTGTCTTAAGTTTTACTGACCTATTCTGTATGCTCCTCAAACCAGCACCTTGCGGTGGACGTTTTTCCGGCCTGTTCCTCATACTTTTCAGCTTTCCTGCCACAGCTGAATTCAACTCTCAGAATTGTTTCCTAAAGGCTCAATTCAACTGTAGCAGGGACATTACCTGTTTTGTCTCTGGGTGTTATGCTGCCTGCATCTGCGGCCTTCTGATGTCTCCTATCAGTTTCTCCGCATCATAATCTACACCTTTTGTGAGGATCGCGTAGAATATCCTTATAACCTTGCAGGCTATCGCTACCACTGACTGCATCTTTTTCAGCGGATTTTCCTTTCGGCCCCGATAATATTCATGTATTTCCCGAAACTCCGCATTCTTTCCAATCAGCGATATCGCCGCCTCATACAGCACATATCTCAGGCGCTTCCGCCCGCGGTAGCTGATCCGGCTTTCTCCGTTATTCTTACCGGAATCATTCGCCACGATCGCATATCCCGCCATTTTCTGCAGTTGTTTGGGATTATCAAAACGTCCAATGTCCCCAACTTCTGCAATAAAACCACTGACTGTAACCAACCCGATCCCTTTGATCGCCATCAGCTTATCAATATATGGGATCTCCTTTAGTTTTTCTTCTATACTCCGGAGCAGTTCCTCCAGCCTTGCTGCATATACATCCATGTCATTCAGAAGATTTTTTAATTCGATTCTCGCTGCTTCCGGCGCTTCCTTACTCCCAATGCTATGCTCTGCAACGGATACCAGGGTCTTTGCCCTCTTCATTCCAGCGCCTCTCAGCTTCGCATTTCTCCAGATCTGGTTCACACCTTCTGCCCCAAGCTTTACGATATCCTCCTGCAGCGGAGCTGCCTTCAACACCATTCTTCCGCTGACCGCTTTCAAATCCACGTAGACATCTTTATATTCCGGGAAGTAGATGGAAAACCACCTTGCAATCCGGTTCTTGATCCTTGTAAGTTCTTCCTGCGTCTGGAAACGCAGGTTCGAAAGGCTCCTGATCTCTGCATAAATGCCGGTGGGTATATATGGATAGGAAAAACGCCCCTCATTGACCAGTGCCGCAATTGTTTTGGGATCTTTGCGGTCATTCTTGTTGGGGTTATTGTCGTCCAGTTCCTTCGATTTCTTGACATGATGGGGATTCACATGTACCGGCTTCATTCCGCTGTCCTGCAGGAATTTCCCTAACGCAAACCAGTAATGACCAGTCGGCTCCATTCCGGGAATCACAGTAGTTTTGCCATGTTTTTCTGCGATATCTTCCATCCACGCTCTCAAAGCCAGGAATCCGGATTCTGTGTTACTGAACTCCAGCGGCTTTTTGCTATACTCATAATTTCTCCAGTCAAAAGCCCTGGCGTAATGAGTTTCGCTTCCGACATCAATACCAACAATCAAAGTTTTTTCAGTAATGGATGCAATTTTTTCGTTCTGTGTGTTATAATTCATTTCAGATACCTCTCTGTTCAATAAGATTTTTACTAACCGGCAAAGTCAGTAATCTTATTTTACTCTGAGGTATTTTTTTCTCAACCTTCTTTCTTGGAATTCCCTATACTTGAATTATA
>JALEHU010000035.1 GCA_022770365.1 Blautia sp.
GCATGCGCAGGCACATGGATATTGGACGGGCTACCCGTATGAGCAAGCAGCGGAGCGAATTGCGAATACGGGGCGATTGCGTCAGCAATCGACTTTTATTATTGGTGATGTCTGCGTCAGCAGACATTTCCGTTTAAGATCGGCTCCGCCGATGGGATTTGCTCACCCCCACACCTTGATTTAACCAAATTGCGATTATCCGATTGACAGGAGGTTTCACTTATGTATACTGACTCTGCATACTGGCATCACACACGAGTAGATTTCAAAGATAAAAAGCATCCCCTCTTTGTGGGAAGCTGTGGTACTTATCATCTGTTCAGCAAATATAAGCTGCCTACCCACCGGCCCCGGGGAAGACTGGATTATCAGCTTTTATATATTGCTTCCGGCAAGGCACATTTTTATTTTAATGGACAAGAAGAAATCATTTCTGCCGGATATATGGTGTTGTACCGTCCCAAAGAAGAACAGCGCTATTTTTATTATGGAACTGACCAGACAGAAGTATACTGGGTTCATTTCACCGGCTATGATGTAAAAAATATACTCCGAAAATATGGAATAAAAGATGATATGCATGTAATCTATACAGGCACATCCTTAGAATATAAACGCCTTTTTCTGGCAATGATACAGGAGCTGAAACTCTGCAAAGAAGATTATGAAGAGCTGCTTGTAAATTACCTCAGACAATTGTTGATCATGATCCACCGCCTCGTTATCATCAAACCTAAAGGCAAAAATATATTTATCATGAATGAAATCGATACTGCTGTACAATATTTTCATAGTAATTATAATAAACCTATCAGTATCGAAGAATATGCCGCAACTCACAATATGAGTGTAAGCTGGTTTATTCGAAGCTTTAAAGAATATACGAATACCACACCGACCCAGTATATTCTCTCTTTGCGTATTTCCAATGCGCGGACACTGCTTGAAAATACCTCCTGCAATATATCGGAAATTTCCAATATTGTAGGATATGACAATCCTCTATATTTCAGCAGACTTTTTAAGAAGCAATGCGGGATGTCTCCTTCAGAATTCAGGAAGAATATAGCAGAAAGAAATTAGCTATGAAATTTGGTATTGACCCTCTCGTAACGTAACAGTTTAAGATTAATGCGAAAGGAGGAAAAAATGAAGACTGTAAAAGAGATATCTATGATAACCGGAGTAAGTATAAGGACGTTGAGATATTATGATGAAATCAGTTTGTTGAAACCAACGGAATTAACACAGACCGGTTATCGGCTCTATGACAACAAAGCGCTGGAAAAGCTGCAGGAAATCTTGTTCTTCAGAGAATTGGAAATACCGTTGATTGATATTAAGAAAATGATGGATACTCCAAATTATGATAAAGAACAGATTTTAAGAACACAGAAGATCTTGCTGGAAAAAAAGCGAAATCGTTTAAATGGGATTATTGAGCTGATCACGGATGTAATGAAAGGAGTTAATACTATGAGTTTTGAAGCGTTTAGCAATGATGAAGTGCAGAAGATTGTGAATCATACGCTGGAATGTATGTCGAAAGAGAATATTGATGAACAGGTGCAGAAGTTCGGGAGTCTGGAAAAATTTGAAGAATACCTGTCCTCCGGTTTTGCTAATGAACAGGCTATGGCGGACTTAATGAAGTGGTATGGAAGCAAAGAAAAGATAATGGAAGCAATCATGCAGTCAACTGGTGATACTGAGGAAATAAAACAGGGACAGGACGAAAATACGAAAATCTACAAACTGTTTATGTCTGCAAAAGAATGCGGCAATATGGATATGGAACGGTCTGCCGTAGAGTTGCTTGCGGAAAACTACAAAAAGATGTTTGCACTTGATAATGCAAGAAGTATTTTGCTTGATTTATCAAAAGAATATCTCCAGAATTCAAAATTGGCAGAGGTTACCGACAGCCAGTTTGGAGTGGGTTGTTCAGAATATGTTGCAAATGCTATTAATCGTTACTATGGAGTATAGGATCATTAATAGTGCGCTATTGTGACAAAGTCCGGTAAAAATTCAGGCTTTTTCAAAACCCTGGATTTTCACCGGACTGTCTCCTTATTTTAGCAATACATCCAGCTCACCTTGTAATTTTGGGGCTCATCAGCCCAACCTATCTTTCAAAAATTTTACAGTTGTCCTTCTGTAAGAGACAAACACACTCCACATGTTCCGTAAACGCAAATAATTCCGTCGGCTGTATCTTCTTAACCGCATATCCGTGCTTCGTAAGATACTTCAGGTCCCGGGCCAGGGATTCGGGGCCGCAGGAGATGTATACAATTCTTGACGGTGCAAGACGGATCAGAGAAGACAGGAATTTTTCATCACTTCCTGCGCGGGGTGGGTCCATAAAAACCACATCGGCGTGCTGGCCGCCGTTGGCCATTGCAAGCATGAATTCTCCGGCATCTCCCTGTCGAAATTCCACATTCCGGATCTGGTTTTCTCTGGCATTGATCCGGGCGTCGCGGACAGCATCTTTATTTAGTTCCACACCAATGACCCGGCCTGCATTGCGCGCGGCGATCAGGCTGATGGTGCCGATTCCGCAATAGGCATCAATGACCGTCTCTTTGCCTGTAAGTCCGGCGTATTTCATTGCGATATTGTAAAGAATCTCGGTCTGTACCGGGTTTACCTGATAGAACGATTTTGGTGAGATACGGAAGGTACAGCCGCACAGGCGATCCCGGATAAATCCCGGTCCGTAAATCACGATTTCCCGTTCTCCCAGAACCATGCTCGTCCTTTTGTCATTGACATTCAAAACAACTGTCGTAATCTCCGGGTGGGCCTGACGGAGAGCTTTGACGAAATTATTTTTTGACGGAAGGATTGGAGAACCAAGTACCAGAATCACCATGATCTCCCCTGACTGGAAACCTCTCCTCACCATCACATGGCGCAGAAGACCATATCCGGTATCCTCATCATAGGTTTTGATTTTGAAGGATTTCAGCATACAGCGAATCGTCCTGATGATTTCCTGACATTTCTCGTCTTCTATCAGACAGTCTTCTACCGGTATAATGTTGTGCGTACTTGCTTCATAAGTGCCGGAAATGATATTGCCTTTCCTGTCGCGTCCGAATGCGCTGTGTACTTTATTTCTGTAATGATAGGGATCTTTCATGCCGATGATCGGACTGACTTTGCAGAATTTGCCAAGAAGCTTTTCTACCTGTTTCTGCTTCTTCTTCAACTGCTCTTCATATGGAACGCCCTGATACTGGCATCCCCCGCATTTCTTTGCCGATTTGCAGATTCTATTTTCCATAAACATTCCTTTCTCTGGTGTAAAAATCATGCCCGAATCGCCCATCGCATTTTGGTGGATTTGGCGCGGCTGTTGCGGATACATTCCTCTTTTGACGGCCGAATGACATCCTGGGCGATTTCACTGTAGATTCCTGCTTTATAAAACTGCTTAAACGACTTTTTAACAAGCCGGTCTTCGCCTGAATGGAAGGTAAGGATTGCCACGCGGCCGCCCGGGGCCAGTACATCCGGAAGCTTATCCAGAAATTCATACAGAACCTCAAATTCGCTGTTTACATCAATGCGCAGAGCCTGAAAAGTCCTCTGACATGATTTTTTTACCGCTTCCTTCCGATCTGCTGCCGGCAAAAATTCCAGTGCCTTCTCTATTACATTTTTAAGATCTGTAGTAGTCACGATTTCCCTGCCGCTTTTCTGATAAGACTGAACCGCAGAAGCTATTTCCTGTGCATATGGTTCATCGGAGTTTTCCACAAGCATTCCGATCAGTTCTTCTTTATCCACTTCTTTCAGACGTTCAGCCGCACTGACACCCTTTTCCGGATTCATGCGCAGATCCAGCGGTCCTTCCACTTTATAGGAAAACCCCCGATCCGGATTGTCTATCTGCATAGATGAGACACCAAGATCCGCCAGGATGAAATTAAACTTTCCTGCTTTTTCAGCAACCTGATCAATATTGGCAAAATTCAGAAGCTGAACTGTCAGAAGATCTTCCCCATACCCCAGCTTCTGAAGCCTTTCTCTGGTTTTGGCTGATTCAATAGGATCCACGTCCAGAGCATAAACATGACCTTCAGAATTCAGACATTTCAGCATTTCCTGTGTATGTCCGCCATATCCAAGTGTTGCATCCAGACCGATCTGTCCGGGCCGGATCTGGAGAAAATCCAGAATCTCTTTCACCATAATGGAAATGTGCATTCCCGCAGGCGTACCGCCTTTCTGAATCACTTTCTGAATGGTATCGGCATATTTCTCCGGATTGTGTTCTTTATATTTCTCTTTATAGTTTCTCGGATGTGTGCCGGAATACCGCACACGACGTTTATGAGTTTTTTCCTGATTTTCCATAACCTGATTCTCCTGTCTTATTGTTTGAAAAAGGATGATGGGGAAACCATCATCCTAAAGCATCTATTCTATCAAATTTTCGTATTTCAGTCATAATTCCGGCCTGCACTCCGCTATTACTTCATATCTCCAAGGAAAAACAGAGCAAGCGTTCCCGGACCGGAATGCGCGCCGATCGTAGCACCGACGGGATTAATAATCACAGTATTAATATTATATTTCTCTTTAATCTTGGCTTCCAGGAAGCGTGCATCATCTTCGCAGTCACCATGGCTGATAAAAATCGTATCGCAGCTTTCTTTATAACTACCGATCTTTTCATCCATCAGTCTGGCAAGTTCAAGAATGGATTTCTTACGCCCTCGGATCTTGCCGATGGCAATCAGCTTGCCTTCCTCATTTACATGCATAACCGGTTTGATGTTCAGCATGCTGCCCACAAAGGCTGTTGTTTTGGAAACCCGTCCGCCTCTGTAAAGATGATTCAGATCGTCCACCGTGAACAGATGAACGATATTATTTTTATGTTCTTCAACCCATGCAGCTACAGATTCCATATCTTCTCCGGCTTCTTTTTTCTTCTGCGCATAGTGGATCAGAAGGCCCTGTCCAAGGGATGCTGCCAGGGAATCAATGACTATGATCTTACGATCCGGATATTTTTCAGCAAGCTCATCTGCCGCAATCTTCGTACTGTTATAAGTTCCGCTGAGACCTGAGGAAAACGCAATATGCAGAATATCCAGTCCCTCTTTCAGATATGGTTCCAGCATATTCCTGGCATCTTCCGGATTTACCTGTGCTGTAGTGGGAAGTGCTCCGTTCCTCATGCTTTCATAAAATTCATGTACCTGAAGGAAATTTTCATGTGTATAATTCACACCGTTCATGGAATAACTCAGATAAGTACAGCCAATCCCATATTCACTATAGTAAGACTCCGGAAGGTCGGAATTGTTGTCTGTTGTAATTACATAATTTCTCATCTTTTTTACCCCTCTGTATTAATTAATGAATGCTTAACCATAATTATCATACCATTTCTCATAACTGACTGCAACCTACTTTTCTTTGCGGCAATCCAATTATTTCCTTCTGTCGTCACTGTCACGGGAGTTCCATTATTCAAATACTTTCAGGGCTTCCTGCAGCTGGTTGTCTTCTTCATGAGAAATATCATCTTTGTTAAGCAGATCAGTATCCAGCTTCACTTCCACATCCGGCGTAATTCCGACTTTATTAATATTATTTCCATTAGGTGTATAATAATTGGATGTGGTCAGTTTTACTGCACTTCCGTCGCTTAATTTACGTATGGTCTGTACCACACCTTTTCCATAAGTCGTGGTTCCTACAATAGCTCCGATTCCATAATCCTGCACTGCACCGGCAAAAATCTCCGATGCACTGGCGCTGGACTCATTCACCAGAACCACAAGCGGGATGTCAAGTGTTCGTTCTCCTGAAGAACGCTCCTCCTCCCGGTTGCCGTATTTATCTTCCGTGTACACGATAAGCCCTTCCGGAAGAATTTCATTCAATACCTCGCATACAGAATCCAAAAGGCCTCCCGGGTTATTCCGAAGATCCACGACCATTTTTTCCATTCCTTTATCAATCAGATCCACAAAAGCTGCCATATACTGATCATAAGTAACGCCTGTAAACTCAGAAATCCGGATGTATCCCACGTGATCATCCAGCATTTCGTGAAAGACACTTGGAAGCTCCACGTCTGTCACTTCTACGGTAATATCCATGGCTTCCTCCACATCTTCTCTGTGAATCGTCAGTACAACGCTGTCCTTTCCGCAGTTTTTCACCATATTTGCCACATCATTGAGTTCCATCTCCGTAATATCCGTTCCATCTACAGCGCTGATCACATCTCCCTCCTGCAGACCTGCCGCTTCACCCGGGCTGCCCTCATAGCATTTTGCCACGGACACACCGCCTCCGGGATTTTCCTGCATGAGAATACCAATTCCCACATAAGCGCCTTCTGTGGACTCATTTTCTTTCTCATATTCTTCCGCTGTATAATATCTGGAATAAACATCTCCCAGACCATAGATCAAACCTGCATAAAGCCCTTCCGCAAGCTGATCTTCATCTTTTTCATCCAGATAATACTCGTCTATCAGACTTTCCAGATATTCTATTTTTTGTGTATAAGCAGGGCTGGAAAGTACTCCCTCTTTCTCTGGTATCGCACGCACATACCCCAGATATCCTCCTGCAACAATGACAGCCGCTCCCAGAACGCCTGTCACTACTCCTCTCCAATATTCACTGTCTCTCATGAACCCTTCCCTTCCTGAAAAGGCAGCTTCGGTTAAACTTTCAGATGTTTCTTCGTTGTCCAGAAACTGCCGATAAGACCGATTCCGATACCCAGTCCCACTCCAATGGGAACCAGTGCCTGATATATTTGTCCTACCGGAATAAACTCCACCACTCCTGTGAGGACATTGAATTTTGTCAAAATATACTGAACCGCACTGTTGTAAACAAAATATAAAACAACCAGCGGAATGGCTGCTCCGATCACTCCGAGAACAATTCCCTCAAGAACAAACGGCGAGCGCACAAAATTATCTGTGGCTCCAATCAGCTTCATAATGCCGATTTCTTCTTTTCGTACAGAAATACCTACAGAAATGGTATTACTGATAAGGAAGATGGAAATCAGCAGAAGAACCGCAATAATGGCTATAGACGCATAAGATACAAGCTTATTAAATGATCCCAGCGTCTTGGCAGCCTGCTCCGACTGATTGATATCTCTTACATGATCCAGGTTTTGAATGTATGCCACCAGTTCATTCTGCTTCTCGATCTGGTTCATGTATACATGATAATTCGCGGAATTTACCAGAGGATTGTCATCCTTAAATCCTTCTGCTGCATCCGAGCCCTGGAAATACTGTTCTTTAAATTTCTCCCAGGCTTCATCCGCTGACTCAAATTCAATCTTGGCTACTTCAGGGCGCGCTGCGATCAGTGCACCTATTGCTTCCATCTCCTCCTGTGTGGTTCCTTCATCAAAAAATACTGTAATCGGCACTTCCTGCTCTACTTTTCTGGCAATGTTATTCACATTATTGACAATAGAATAAAAAATACCCACCAGAAAGATACAGGCTGCCATGGTAATGACCGATGCAATAGAAAACATCAGATTTCTTTTTATGTTTTTGATACCCTGCTTCAGGGTAAACCAGATCGTACTAGGCCTCATGATAACCTCCCTCTTTTTCGTCGCTGATGATCACACCTTCATGCATGGTAACAACACGTTTCTTCATCGTGTTTACAATCTCTTTGTTATGTGTAACTACCAGCACCGTTGTCCCGCGTTCGTTGATTTCTTCCAGAAGCTTCATGATTTCTTCGGAAGTCCTGGGATCCAGGTTACCTGTAGGTTCATCTGCCAGAAGGATATCAGGACGGTTTACCAGAGCGCGCGCAAGTGCCACTCTCTGCTGTTCACCGCCGGAAAGCTCATCCGGAAATGATTTATATTTGCCGGCAAGTCCTACTTCCTGCAGAACCTCCGGAACACGTTTCTTGATCACACGGGTAGGACGTCCGATCACCCGCTGGGCAAAAGCCACATTTTCATAAACATTTCTATCCCGGAGAAGACGGAAATCCTGAAACACCACTCCCAGCTTCCTGCGGTATTTCGCCACACGTCTGTGCTTCATTCCTTCCAGGCGCTCACCGCTTACCATGATTTTCCCGGAAGTAGAATCAAGCTCTTTCATCAACAGCTTGATCAGTGTGGATTTTCCGGAACCGCTGCTTCCTACCACGAATACAAATTCTCCTTTATCCACATGAAGATTGGCATGGTTCACAGCCGGAAGGCCTTTGCCATAAGACTTGCTTACATCAACCAAATCTATCATAATATCCTCCTCATCACCTATATTACAAAACAAAAACTGCTTTACAGGATTCTCCGCCTGCGGCGGACCGCTTTTGCGGCAAAAAATGCTGCCGGAAACTCCGGCAGCACCTTCGCATCCATTCCGGCAGAATATAATTAATTTTTTCGTAACATTGTTGTAACATAACTTCTGCCGGATTTCAAGTCCTTTTTTGTAAATTCACATAATCTTCACTGAGCATCTGATCAATACTCAAGCGTTTCCATATACTTCATATAACGTACAACCATCAATGCGATCTTAAATGTAATCGCATCTTCAAATACACGCAGATCCAGTCCTGTACTCTTCTGCAGTTTATCCAGACGGTATACCAGAGTATTTCTATGGATATAAAGCTGTCTGGAAGTCTCGGAAACATTCAGGCTGTTCTCAAAGAACTTGTCGATCGTGATCAGCGTTTCTTCGTCAAAATCATCCGGTGATTTATTTCCAAAGATTTCTTTAATGAACATCTTGCACAGAGGGATCGGAAGCTGGTAGATCAAACGTCCGATTCCAAGAGAACTGTACGCAATCACATCTTTTTCCCCAAAGAAAATCTTACCTACATCCAGCGCCATTCTTGCCTCTTTATAGGAACGGGAGACTTCCTTCAGTTCATTCACGATCGTACCGTAGGCAATATGTGTTTCACCGTCTTTATTTAATCCAAGAGTATCCAGGATCGTGTTGGCAAGCTTGTCCATCTCCGGATATCCCTCGCTGTCCTCCAGCTCTTTTACAATAATGACACTTCTCTCATCTACTGCTGTGATAAAATCCTTGCTCTTGCCGCTGAAAAGGCTCTTCACATTCTCAATATAGCTGTGATCCTTCTCCTGCTGCATTTCAAGGATCATAACAACACGGCGTACGTCAGCATCAATGTGAAGCTTCTTCGCCCGGTTGTAAATATCTACCAGGAGCAGGTTATCAAGAAGCAGATTCTTGATAAAGCTGTCCTTGTCAAAACGCTCTTTATAAGCCACGATCAGATTCTGGATCTGAAAAGCGGCCAGTTTTCCTACCATATAAGTATCTTCGTCATCCCCATGGGCCACAAGGATATATTCCAGCTGATAGTCGTCACAAACCTTAAAATACTGGAATCCCTTCACAAGCTGACTGTCCGCCTGTGACTCAACGAATGCCTGTACATCTCCCTGCTGAATCGAAAAATCTGAAAAGGTGGAGGCCAGAACCTTACCCTCTGTGTCAACAATGCAAAATTCTGTTCTGGATATTTCTTTTAACCCTTCCAGCGTGTTCTGAAGTACCTGATTTGATATCATCTGCTTCCATCCCTTCTCACATATAGTGTGCGATTGTAGCCGTTCAGTAGAAAAAGTCCCGAAAGGTACTGAACAGATACCTGCGATTATCATATGTTTTTTCCACATTTCACTCGCGTCTAGGCTTATTTTAATACAAAATGACCAAAAATAAAAGAGGAAACTTGAAATTTTTTACAAAAATTAGTGTATTTTTTCTACACATTTTCTATGAATCCCTCACCATGAACTTCGCGGGCATCTGTAACGATCACAAAAGCATCCGGATCAATCTCATCCACTTTTTCTTTCAGCAGCACGATTTCTCTTTTGCTCACTACACAGAACAGCATCAGTTTATTTTCCCCGGAATACATGCCTTTTGCAGAAACGCCGGTTACACCCCTGTCCATTTCACTCATGATTTTCCGGGCTATTTCTTCCGGCTTTGATGTGATGATATATGCAGCCTTGGAAAACTTCAGGCCCTCAATAATGCCGTCTGAAATCTTAGTCACCAGCACCACTGCAATAATAGCGTACAGGGCTCGCTGAATACCGAACACATACATACCGACAAGTACAACAGCTCCGTCAATGACCTGCATCACCTGGGCAATCGAATACTGTCTCAGATATTTCTGAATAATCGCAGCCAGCATATCTGTTCCGCCTGTCGTTCCCTGACCGAGGAATACAAGACCGATTCCCGCTCCCTGAATAATGCCTCCATACACTGCCGCCAGAAGCAGATCTTCTCCGGAAAGATTCCAGGAAGGCAATACGGCAAGCCAGACAGTCAACGCTGCATTTCCAAGAAATGCCTTCTGGACAAATCTCCAGCCATTTACTTTGATACCAATCAAAAACAGCGGGATATTCAATACAATATTGGTCAGCCACAGCGGAATGCCGCCTTTCACTGCTCCCTCTGTCCATTCCTTCACAATAATCGCAATGCCGGAGAAGCCGCCTGTGACAAGTCCGGCCGGATCGAAACAGGAATTGATAGCTAATCCCATCATTCCAGTCCCGACAATAATCAGTAATGCTTCTATATACCATGGTTTCTTTCCAGTCAGTTTCATATATTGTTTTCACCTCTTCTTTATTTCTCATTTGCACCACAGCATCTCAGTAAAGTATCTCTTATGCCAAAAGAACGGGATGCCGCCGAAGCTGCTCCCGTTCTTAGTGTTGCCGTTATTTAGCAGGCATATTTAAAAATTTCACAAAATGATAACTCTCCATTATCTGGAAATATTTTACAATCCTGGGATACAGAGGCTCAGCCTTTTCACCAAACTCCTCATGAACCAGTCCGGCAATATCCTCCACTGTCCTTTTCCCGTCAATTAGAGGCCAGATAAACGAACCATTGGTGTCCAGATGAACCTTGGTAAAACGTGGCTTGCCAAATACCTTCTGGGCAATGGTATTAAAAATTCCTCTGTTCTCTACTTCCAGGATGATCCTTTCCTTATAATCCCTGTGCCAGCGGATTTCTTCACATCTGCGGGGAATCAGATCCAGATAATTGATTTGCGGTTCCTTTTGCTTTCTTTTTTTATTCATCAGGCTTTTTTCTTCTTCCATAAAGAAAATTTCAGCAGACTTAAGATCATAACGATCATCAGGATAACACCGCCGATATTGCCCAGATTCAGTTTATCTGCAAGGCTCAGGTCCAGTCCGAAAACAGCAACCAGAACTGCCATCAGAATACCAACCAGACCTTCTCCGGCGATCATACCTGCGCAATAGAGTGTTCCATCTGTTGTCTGTGCTTCTTTTGTCTTCTCATCGACGTTCTTTCTTCTGTCCATGAACATGCGGACAACACCACCGATCATAATGGTTGCGTTCAGATAGATCGGCAGATAAAGACCGATGGCAAACGGCATTACCGGAACTCTTAAAATTTCCAGTCCAAGAGCCAGGAAGACTCCCACAAATACCAGAGTCCACGGAAGCTCACCGCCCATGATTCCCTCTACGATCATTTTCATCAGACCGGCCTGCGGTGCAGGGATTTCTGCTGTACCATAACCCCATGCGGCATCCAGAAGATAAAGAACACCGCCAATTGCAAATGCAGAAGCGATAACTCCGATCAGCTCACCTGTCTGCTGTTTCTTAGGAGTTGCTCCCAGAAGGAAGCCTGTTTTAAGGTCCTGAGAAGTATCACCGGCAATGGCTGCTATGATACAGATTACAGAACCGATGGCAATGGCACCTGTCATACCTGAGATTCCCGTATCACCGGAAGCTTTGATCACAAATGTAGCGATCAGAAGAGTCGCAATAGACATACCGGATACCGGATTGTTGGAGCTTCCTACAAGTCCTACCATACGGGATGATACCGTTGCAAAGAAGAATCCGAACACAACAATGATCGCCGCTCCCAGAAGATTTACCGGAATAGCCGGTACAACCCAGATTACAAAGATCATAGCCACAATTCCCGGAAGGATGAAATTCATGGGAAGATCCTGTGCTGTTCTCTGCGTACTTGTATTCCTTCCGCCTTTCATGCTCTTCATAGAATCACGAAAAGTTGTAACGATCAGAGGCATGGATTTGATCAGGGAAATAATACCGCCTGTGGCGATCGCACCTGCTCCGATATACTTCACATATGTGCTCCAGATTGCTTCCGCACCGCCCCCTGCGTAAAGCTGTGCGATCGTCACACCCTCTGAAGCAGGATAAAGGGAAATATCCGGTCCGAACAGGCAGATCAGCGGAATGATCACCATCCAGCCTACCAGAGAACCCACAAACATATAGGATGAAATCTTAGGTCCAACAATATATCCCACACCAAGCAGCGCCGGATACACTTCCATACCGATCTCACCTTTAAAAGATTTAAACGCTGCAGCTACATCCGCAGGAATAATCTTAATACCATCAACAAGGAATTTGAAAACTGCTGCAAATCCCATACCGGAAAAAACAGTAGACGCATTCGCGCCGCCTTCTTCTCCTGCCAGCAGTACATCTGCACAGGCAGTTCCTTCCGGATAAAGAAGTGTTGCATGTTCTTTAACTATTAACGCATTACGAAGGGGTACCATAAAAAGGACACCCAGAATACCGCCGCAAAGAGCGATCAGAGTAATTTCCACAAGGCTGGGCTTATCACATAAGCCTTCTTCTGCCCAGAGGAATAATGCAGGCATGGTAAAAATAGCGCCTGCAGCCAGAGACTCACCGGCAGAACCGATCGTCTGAACCATATTGCTCTCCAGAATGGAGTTTTTCTTCATGATAACGCGGATCACACCCATGGAAATAACTGCTGCCGGAATAGAAGCAGATACTGTCATACCTACACGGAGTCCAAGATACGCATTGGCCGCGCCAAATATCACGGCCAGGATGATGCCCATCACGATTGATGTCACCGTAAACTCCGGAGTAATCTTATCCGCCGGAATATACGGTTTGAACTCTTTCTTATCGTTCATTGATTTCCTCTCCCTTTTGTGTCTATTGGCTTTTAGAGACATTACTGTTCACCGGCATACATCGCCAGTAAACAGAATCTTTGAAGCCTTCTGCTATTATAGCGAAACTCTGCAATAATTGCAAGCCAATGTTTATGGAATATTTATACATTTACAGGCACACATCTTTTTATTTTTGTACGTTTTACATAATTTCCCTTTTCACTCATCCAATTCCAGCTGTCTGGTGAGATATCGTCCTACTATTTTTGAAAAATTGGCAATGTCTCTTATATAAGCAAAATCTTTGCCAAAAATCTTTTTCTCTGTCTCCAGATCCTTCTCTTCTCCGGCAAACACACCCAGTACACTCACCCCAAGATTTCGCAGGCGCCGTACCTCTGTCGCCGTATCCTTCACCGCATATTTTCCGTGATATGGCTGAGGATTCCGGGCATTTGGACGGTTCACGATCACATCATAAGGGCGTCCGTCACTTAATACAATCAGGATTTTTTTCTCCTCTTCTCTCTGCAGCAGCCCGTGTCCGACCGTTTTTATGGCAAGACCATCCCTGTTATTGGATGAAGTCACATAATTAAAAATATTATCATTCGCCTCCCTGGGATCATCGTACTCCCGGAAGCGATGAAGAATCGTGTAATCCCAGAACGTACAGAAGCTCATGACTCTGTGCGGCAGCCTCACATTGCTCAGTGCTTCGCTGATGATATATGCCTGAAGTGCCACATCTCCCTGACGGCTCATCTGGGAACCACTGGCATCGATCAGCACATCCACCACAAACTCCGATGCATCACCCTTTAATTCCCGTTTGAAGATACTGGCTTCTCTGCTTCTCCCCACACGCCACACCCGTGACGGCACGATCATCCCTCTGTCCGAAAGAACTTCATATGATTCACTGCGAAGGACCAGGGATTTTCTCAGCAGTTCTGTCAATGCGGAAATATTCCGTTTGACGATTCTGTGTTTTTCATGATAAACCCAGATATTTTTATTTCTCAGTCTCTTTGCATATTCATACTGATAGTTTCGTTTTACCGGATTTTTCAGAATGCCCTCGGTAAAATACAGGCTGCAGTCACTGTGGATATCCCGGCACATGAGATAATTTATCCGTTTTTCTTCTGTTTCCGTCAGATAAGTCTTTCCGTAATTCAGTTCCACATAGGTATGTGCTTTCTCAAGAGCTTCCGGCGGAAGAACCGTTACTTTATGCTTTGTCCTTCGTTTTTCTTCCATTTCTTCCGTAACTGCCGGGTTCTCCAGACCGGTCATGCGGTTGGACAGCTGTTCCACATAACTCTCCAGCGCTTCCTCATACATTTCCTCGGAAAGATAATCTTCCCATCCGTATTCTGTCAGATCTTCCAGAGTGACTGCCAGAACCTGCTCCAGGCTTCCGTGCTGCCTCTCAAAATCCGGATCGACTACTGTATTATACACTCTGTCGATCACCCGGATCAGATCCATGGTATCCTTCGTATTTCTTGCCTCATACACCATATTACGGTAATTTTCCAGACGATTTTCCACAGCATAATTCCCGCCGCTTAAGCGGTCCCGAATCACTGCCAGTTTCAGCTTTCCAAGCCAGTCCTCATAAGACGGCATCACTTCAAATTCCTGATCCAGAATATCTTCAAAAGTCTGCCGCTGAATTTCCCGCACACCCGGCCTCTCCAGACACAGTTTTTCTCCGATCGCCTCTTCAATACAAAGCTGCGCCGCTGCAGTCAGTTCTGATTCCGAAGCTTCCAGAAATACTTTTTTCACCAGATACAGCCCGAGCATGTCTTTATCAAAAAATCTTGCAAGTGCCCCCTGCTTGATCCCGTCATAAAGTGCAATTGCTTTGGAACGGAGAAATAAAGATACATCCGGCTTCATCTGAAGCTGGTAATCACCGCTCACTGTCCACAGAAGATTCCGTATTCTGTTCTCCAGTTCCAGGCGGTAATCTTCAATTTCCATTTCTTCCATATCACGCATAGACATCTTCCCTTGTCCAGTCAGAAGGAATTCTGGTACGCACCACGTCCTCCACGATTTCCTTCTCGAATACATCAAATGTCTTGTTCACAACTCCCATCCGTACAGCCTGCCAGGGAGAAAGTCCCGTATCAACAATTTTCATTGCCGCCAGAAGGCCGCGGAGGTCCAGAGCTTTGGTGGATATCTCACTGTTCAGGGCTTTGAGCTGCAGGTCCAGAAAAACACCAATGAACTGCTCCACAGCCTTTTCTTTCGCCTGAGGAAACATTCTGGAAAAAATAAACTGCAGCGTCTCCTCGGTCTGGGGCGGCATATCGATCACCAGAAATCTGGAGACCAGAGCCTCATTCAGCTCTTTCGTTCCTGCGTATCCATAGTTCATGGTTCCGATAAATCTCGCTGCGGGATGCAGATCGATCCTGTCATATCCCGGCACATCAATGGAACGCCGGTAATCCAGTGTTGCATGCAGAACAGATACTGCATCATTTTTTGCCATATTGATCTCATCGAGAATTCCAAATCCGCCATATTCCGCGCAGCGGTAGATTGTTCCCTTTCGCAGCCGCACCTCATTATCCACAAAGGTATCTGTACCGATGAGATCACCGCTGTTTGTATTTACATGAAATGAAACATTATAGGATGGCCTGTTAAAAATATAGGCAAGGTTTTCTGCCAGTATGTTTTTTCCTGTTGCTTTTGGTCCTGTCAGAAGCAGGTTTTCTCCCTGAAGAAGTCCTGCAATTGCCATCTCCAGAATGTCTTTTCCGTAAAATGGCATGGATGGCTTCGTCACTCTGTCTGCTGCCCCGGCAGGCACTTCATAGGTGTTCCGGAATTCTTCCACCTGCCTGATCAATACAGGAGAGACTCCCTGTTCTTCCAGAAATCGTAATTCTTCCATTTGTCATCGGTTCCTTTCTTAAAATTATGAATAAAAGAACAGGTGACTGCATTACAATTCCACAATCACCTGTCCGGTAAAAATCAGACCTCAAAAATCAGATCCCCATAAGACGGCATCGGCCACATTTCCTTGTCAACAAGCATCTCCAGTTCATCCACCGGTTCCCGTAAAGCTTCCATAGCCTTGACAACCTTCTCTCTGCAGAACACTGCTCTCTCCCTTTCTTCCGGAATGTCCGGAACCTGGGCAACCACCTTTTTCAGTTTGCTCATGGCACTGTTGGTGCTCTTCAGAAGAACGGAAGTCTTTTTCAGAAGATCCATCTGCACACTCACATCAATAGGTCCCACCGCCTTTACGGCATTGATGGAATCCGCCAGAACGGTAGTATATTTAATGACAGCCGGAATAATCTGCTTGGTGGCAATGTCGATCATCGTCTTTGCTTCAATATTGATGGCTTTTGCATAGATTTCATACTGGATCTCTGCGCGGGATTCCAGTTCTGCTTTGGTAAATACACCAAAAGATTCAAAAAGCTTCACAGACTTCTCTGTCGTAAGCGCCGGGATCGCATCCACCATAGACGGAAGGATCGGAAGTCCCCGGCGCTTCGCTTCTTTTTCCCATTCCGGTGCATAACCGTTGCCGTTAAATACGATTCTCTGATGATCCGTTGCATATTCCTTGATCAGGTCATGCACAGCCATATCAAAATCCGGGGCAGCTTCCAGACGGTCACAGGCTTCTTTGAACGCTTCTGCGGCGATCGTATTCAGCACTACATTGCAGGCAGAGATAGAATCCCTGGAACCTACCATACGAAATTCAAATTTATTGCCTGTAAACGCAAATGGTGATGTTCTGTTGCGGTCTGTGGCATCTTTCATAAAATCAGGAAGTGTTTTAACACCGGTGTCAAGCTTGCTTCCCTTCTTACTGTGGGTAGCTGTACCAGTACTGATCAGCTGCTCCAGAACATCCTCCAGCTGTTCTCCAAGAAATACAGAGATAACTGCAGGAGGTGCTTCATTTCCTCCGAGGCGCTGATCATTTCCCACATCTGCGGCAGATTCCCGCAGAAGATCCGCATGTGTATCCACAGCTTTAAGGATACAGGTCAAAACCAGAAGGAACTGGATATTTTCATGTGGAGTCTTGCCCGGATCCAGCAGATTGATCCCGTCATCTGTGGTCAGAGACCAGTTATTATGCTTACCGGAACCATTCACACCTGCAAATGGCTTCTCATGAAGCAGGCAGCGCATTCCGTGACGGCTTGCTACTTTTTTGAGGATACGCATCATGATCTGGTTGTGGTCAGCAGCGATATTCACCGGTGCATAAATCGGTGCCAGCTCATGCTGTGCAGGGGCTACTTCATTATGCTGTGTCTTGGCAGCCACGCCAAGCTTCCAGCACTCCTCATTGACTTCTTTCATGTATGCGGAAACTCTCTGGCGGATCGTTCCCAGGTAATGGTCATCCATCTCCTGTCCCTTAGGAGGCATTGCACCAAAAAGTGTTCTTCCTGTGTAGATCAGGTCTTTGCGCTGAAGCCACTTCTCCTTATCGATCAGAAAGTATTCCTGTTCTGCACCGACAGACGGAGTCACCTTTTTGGACGTGGTATTTCCAAAAAGACGAAGAAGACGAAGCGACTGTGTATTGATTGCTTCCATGGACCGGAGCAGCGGTGTTTTCTGATCCAGCGCTTCCCCTGTGTAAGAGCAGAATGCAGTTGGAATACAAAGTGTTCCGCCTGCTGCATCATGACGCACAAATGCAGGAGATGTACAGTCCCAGGTTGTATACCCGCGGGCTTCAAATGTAGCGCGGAGACCGCCTGATGGGAAAGAAGAGGCATCCGGTTCTCCTTTGATCAGTTCTTTACCGGAAAAGCTCATCAATACCTTGCCATTGTCCATGGGGGCAGTAATAAACGCATCGTGTTTTTCCGCAGTTACTCCTGTAAGCGGCTGAAACCAGTGACTGTAATGCGTAGCACCTTTCTCAATCGCCCATTCTTTCATCTCATGAGCAACCACATCCGCCACTTCCATGGAAAGTTCCTTGCCCTCTTCAATGGTCTTCTTCAATTCTTTGTAGACTTTTTTGGGGAGGCGTGCCTGCATGACGGAGTCATTAAAGACATCGCATCCAAAAGTTTCTACCACATTGATATAATCTCCCATTCTTGTTCTCCTTTTCCCTGATTATTACTGTAAAAATCCCGGACAGCGAATATATCCGTTTACTACACAATCCCGGGCAGTTACTATTTTGTACTCTTAAGATAGAGATTCAAAGCTTCATGCCGGTTTTCAATCTCAATGGTCTGATGATTCCCGCCAAATTCTCCGTCCAGAGTCCATGGCACTTCCTCATCGGCTTCAAATGTAATCTTCTTTGACTTGAAAGAATAGATCAGATCCGAATCATCTTCTTCCTTGATAAGAGCAGTCAAGATTTCCTGCAGCTCCAGAGGATTCCTGGGTCTGGTAATCAGAGTTACCTCAAACAGGCCGTCATTCATATCCACATTCTTGCCTGTCAGATTCTTAAATCCGCCCACGGAACGGGAATTGGTTACCATTCCGAAAATGAAATCATCTTCCACCACATTTCCTTTGATCTCATCTGACTCAACCTTCATATGGTAGGATTTGATCTCAAACAGGCGCTTCATTCCTTCCAGCAGATATGCCACATGTCCAAGAATATTCTTCAGATCCTGATCTGTCTCATAAGAGACATCGGTAAACAGTCCAAATGCTGCAATGTAAGTAAAAGTCTGTCTGCCAAATCTGCCGATATCGCAGTGATACATTTCTTCTTCCATGATCATGGAAGCAACTTCCACCATATCTTTCGGCATAAACAGACTATTGGCAAAATCATTGGTACTTCCGGCAGGGATATATCCCACAGGAACTGAACTGTTCATTTCCATGATTCCTGTTACCACCTCATCCAGTGTGCCATCTCCACCGCTGCAGACGATGAGATCCACCTGATTCGCATATTCTTTCGCCTTCTCGTAGGCATCACGTGGTTTCTGGCTGGAGTAAATGATCACCTCGTAATCACTCTTGTTAAATACATCCACAACATCCAGAAGGTGTGCTTTAATCTTTCCTTTTCCTGCTTTGGGATTAAAAACAAAAAGCATTTTCTTATCCAAAGACCGGGCCTCCTTTCAGGAAAACTGGTTTTCTTTATCCTTATTACTATAAAAAAAACAGAAAAAAAAGTCAATGGATTGAAGAGCTTTATATTTTTTTAATAAAATGAATATGTGAATAAAAGAAAAAATTCGTAAGGCAGATGCTTTACGAATTTTAAGTAGCGAGAGGGGGATTTGAACCCTCGACACCACGGGTATGAACCGTGTGCTCTAGCCAACTGAGCTATCTCGCCATATTCTTTTGATGGTATGGGGCCTATAGGGCTCGAACCTATGACCCTCTGCTTGTAAGGCAGATGCTCTCCCAGCTGAGCTAAGACCCCATATTTACGCGAAACAAATGTCCGCAAGTAGCGAGAGGGGGATTTGAACCCTCGACACCACGGGTATGAACCGTGTGCTCTAGCCAACTGAGCTATCTCGCCATATTTCTGATGGTATGGGGCCTATAGGGCTCGAACCTATGACCCTCTGCTTGTAAGGCAGATGCTCTCCCAGCTGAGCTAAGACCCCATATTGCTTTTGAAATAAAAGTTAGCAGGAATTTCCTGTCTCTCTCTTCAACTCGCTTTGCTATTATACTATTAACAAACACAGCTTGTCAACATATTTTTTTATTTTTTTAAAAAAACTGACACAATTAAGTTGCTGTCCAATCCGTTCATTGTTACACAATAAGTACTGATCCCTTTTTTAAACCGGCACTAAAATACAAAGGGGCGGAAAATATATGTGATTCCGCCCTTCTGTCTCAGTTCAGAAAGAATTTGCTTCCCTGCTGCTTCACATTTATTTAACTTATTTAAAATATGCCACACCGGACTCAAAGATCTTAATATCCTGCTGGCCATAGATGTTTACAGCAACACCATTATCACGGCGCTCGCTGTGAGCCATCTTTCCAAGGACTCTTCCATCCGGGCTGGTGATACCCTCGATTGCCATATGGGAACCGTTTACGTTCCATTCTTCATTATTAACGTCCAGTTCTCCGTCTGCAGTTACATACTGAGTCGCAATCTGTCCGTTCGCCCAGAGTTTTGCGATCCACTGGGCATTTGCCACAAAACGTCCCTCTCCGTGGGATGCCGGATTACAGTAAACACCGCCAGGTTCTGCGCCCTGCAGCCACGGGGATTTGTTGCTTACTACTTTTGTGTAGACCATTTTGGAGATATGCCGTCCGATGGTATTATAAGTCAGTGTCGGTGAATCCGATTTCTGTCCGCAGATTTCTCCGTAAGGAACAAGGCCCAGTTTGATCAGCGCCTGGAATCCGTTGCAGATACCAAGAGCAAGACCGTCACGCTCATTAAGAAGTTTCATAACCGCCTCTTTGATCTTTGCATTCTGGAAAGCAGTTGCAAAGAATTTCGCAGATCCGTCCGGCTCATCACCTGCAGAGAATCCGCCGGGGAACATGATGATCTGCGCCTGATTGATAGCGCTCTCAAAAATCTCAACAGAATCGCGGATATCTTCTGCAGTCAGGTTTTTGAATACTTTAACATCTACATCAGCACCTGCGCGCTCAAATGCACGGGTACTGTCATATTCACAGTTGGTTCCCGGGAATACCGGAATAAATACTCGGGGTCTGGCCACTTTATGTCTGCATACATAAACATTGTCTGTCTTGTAAACGTCCCGGCCCATAACAGCCTGTCCGTTCTCTGCATCTTTACCTGCAAAGAATGCGGCAGTCGGTCCGTCAGCTGCACCGCTGTCCGCAAAAGCAGTTCCGCCGTTTTCACCGGATGTGGTCTTGAATACACGCTCAAGAGTACCTGTCCATGCTTTTTCCGCTTCTCCGAGAGTAATCACCGTATTTCCATAAGAAAATCTTCCGTCCTCAGTCACTTCACCAATGACAGTATAAGTGATGGAAAGCTCGCTGACTTTACCGTCCGGAATTTCCAGAACCAGATCGCCGAAACCAGGGGCAAAGAAGTCTCTCGGATCAAGGTTATGCTCAATCTTCACACCCATGCCATTGCCGAATGCCATTTTAGCAACAGCTGCTGCAATACCATGGCGGTCGAGAGCATATGCGGAAAGGACTTTGCCTGCCTGCATATCATTGTGAAGTTTCTCGTACTGATCCATGATTCCCGCATAATCCGGCAGATCATACTGATCTTTCGGTGCGCGGAGCCATACCAGTTTGCTGCCGGCTTTTTTGAACTCAGGAGTGATCACATCCTGAAGTTTTGCAACGTCAACAGCAAAGGATACCAGTGTCGGAGGAACATCGATATCGTTAAAAGTACCGGACATACTGTCCTTGCCTCCGATGGACGGAAGGCCGAATCCCAGCTGAGCCGCATATGCCCCGAGAAGTGCTGCAAAAGGCTGGCTCCAGCGCTTCGGATCCTCGCTCATGCGGCGGAAGTATTCCTGGAACGTAAAGCGGATTTTCTTATAATCACCGCCTGCCGCCACAATTCTGGCAACAGATTCTGTCACTGCATAGGCTGCACCATGGAAGGGGCTCCAGGAAGACAGATACGGGTCAAAGCCATAGCTCATCATGGTTACGGTATTGGTTTTGCCGCCGGAAACCGGAACTTTGGCAACCATTGCCTGAGTTTCCGTCATCTGGTATTTGCCGCCGTGAGGCATCAGTACACTGGCTGCTCCGATAGATCCGTCAAACATTTCCACAAGACCTTTCTGGGAGCAGACATTAAGATCAGCAAGAGTTTCCAGCCATTTTGCTTTTACATCGGGAACATCCGGGCGCTGCTCGAACAGGTTGCCGTCTTTATTGGGAATCTCCACTTCCACAGTTGTCTCCTGATGTGCACCGTTGGTGTCAAGGAACGCACGGGAAATATTTACAATTTCTTTGCCTCTCCATACAAGAACGAGACGCGGGCTCTCCGTTACCACTGCAACCGGAATCGCCTCCAGGTTTTCTTCGTTGGCATAGCCCAGGAAAGTATCCACATCTTTCGGATCTACAACGACCGCCATACGCTCCTGGGATTCGGAAATGGCAATCTCTGTACCGTCAAGGCCTGCATATTTCTTCGGAACTTTGTCAAGATCTACGCGAAGTCCTGCTGCAAGCTCACCGATAGCAACGGAAACACCGCCTGCACCAAAGTCATTACATTTCTTAATAATGTGGCTGACTTCTTCTCTGCGGAACATACGCTGGATCTTACGCTCTGTAGGTGCATTTCCCTTCTGAACTTCTGCACCGCAGACTTCAATAGATGCTTCTGTATGAACCTTGGAGGAACCGGTAGCACCGCCGATACCGTCACGTCCCGTACGTCCTCCCAGGAGAATAATGATATCGCCCGGATCAGAATTTTCACGGATGACAGCACGTCTTGGCGCTGCACCGAGGACAGCACCGATCTCCATACGTTTTGCAACATAATTCGGATGATAGATTTCTTTTACATACCCTGTAGCAAGACCGATCTGGTTGCCGTAGGAACTATATCCGTGAGCTGCGCCTCTTACCAGTTTTTTCTGCGGAAGTTTGCCCTTCAGAGTATCTTTGACAGATACAGTCGGATCTGCAGCACCGGTCACACGCATCGCCTGATATACATAGGTACGGCCGGAAAGCGGATCACGGATCGCGCCGCCAAGACAGGTAGCAGCACCGCCGAAGGGTTCGATTTCTGTAGGATGGTTATGTGTTTCATTTTTAAAGTTAATGAGCCACTCTTCTTCTTTTCCGTCCACATCAACCGGAACTACGATACTGCAGGCATTGATTTCATCAGATTCTTCCTGATCAGCCAGTTTGCCTTCTGATTTCAGTTTTTTCATTGCCAGAAGTGCCAGATCCATCAGGCAGATAAATTTATCATCACGGCCTTTGTAAAGAACTTCACGGTCAGCAAGATACTGCTGATAAGTATTTACGATCGGCTCTTTATAATCACCTTCGTCAAATTTTACATCGGTAAGTTCTGTGGAGAAAGTGGTATGACGGCAGTGGTCTGACCAGTAAGTATCCAGAACACGAACCTCTGTCATAGACGGATCACGCTTTTCTTCTCCCTTAAAGTATTTCTGGATATGGAGAAAATCCTTAAATGTCATAGCAAGATTTAAGGAATCATAGAGTTCTTTTAATTCATTCTCCGGCATATCCTGAAACCCGCCAAAAATCTTTACATCTTCAGGATCCGGGAATACAGTAACAAGGGTTTCCGGTTTTTCAAGTCCTGTTTCACGGGAATCTACAGGGTTGATGCAGTGGTGTTTGATCGCCTCGAATTCTTCATCAGACACTTCACCTGTGATGACATAGGTAGTGGCAGAACGGATGATCGGCTTTGCATTTTCATCCAGGAACTGCACACACTGTACTGCAGAATCAGCTCTCTGATCAAACTGTCCCGGAAGGTACTCCACTGAGAAAATGCGGGAGCCTTCTGCCACCTCGAACTTTTCCAGATATAAGTCATCTACCGGCGGCTCTGAAAACACAGTTCTGCATGCTTTTTCAAATACATCATCGGAAATATTCTCTACATCATAACGAATCAGCACTCTTACACCGGATACTGTTTTGATTCCAAGGTAACTGCTGACTTCATGCTTCAGTTCTTTCGCCTGAACGGCATAAGCCGGTTTCTTTTCTACATAAACGCGTCTTACGTTACTCATCAGAAACTCCTTTCTATTTGTGAATAAAATTTACTGTATTGCACTTTATTCGAGTTTATAATATCATAAGATATATCATTAGTAAAATTAATATGTCTTATATTTTTTATCAGTTTTTCTAATAGATCGAAAGTACGAAAGGAGCAGCTGGATATGGATATTAACCTGGAATTGTATAAAGTCTTTTATTATGTTGCAACCACTCTCAGTTTTTCTGAAGCTTCCCGGCAGCTTTATATCTCACAGTCCGCAGTAAGCCAGTCTGTCAAAACACTGGAAAAGAAGCTGGACAAGCCGCTTTTTGTGAGAAGCACCAAAAAAGTTCTTCTCACTCCTGCGGGAGAAACACTCCTTGCGCATGTAAAACCGGCCATGCAGATGCTTTCAGAAGGAGAAGCGCTCCTCTCCTCACGGACAGAACTGATGGGCCAGCTTCGTATCGGTGCAAATGATACCATCTGCAGATATTTTCTTATTGATTACCTGGAACGTTTTCACAGGGACTATCCGGATGTGCGGATCAAAATCACCAACAGTACCTCTATCGGATGTGTGGATCTTCTGAATAACGGACAGGTTGATTTTATTGTATGCAATTCACCAAATTCCCGGCTGAATCCACACACACCTGAAAAAGCTCTTCTGGAATTTCAGGATACTTTTCTGGTGAATGGAAATGCCTTTCCCATTGAAGGAAAGCTTTCTTTGAAAGACCTTCTGAACTACCCGATTCTGATGCTCTCCCCGAGAAGTACCACCAGTGAATATCTGCATCAGATTTTCGCAGCTCATGGACTGCGTCTTCTTCCGGAAGTGGAGCTCAGCAGCAACGACCTTCTGCTGGATCTTGCCCGAATCGGGCTTGGCATCGCATGCGTACCGGATTATATGTATAAAAAAGAGAAAGGTCTTCAGCAGGTACATCTGAAAGAAACCTTTCCCAAAAGAAAACTGGTTATCGTAAAACAGGAAATGCTGCCGCTTTCTCAGGCGGCAGCACGATTTCTGGAATATTTTAATGAATAGTGATACCTGATCAGCGGCATCTTCGCTAATAAGAAATAACCCCATCAGCCGGCATCTTCGTTACTGAGGCATGACCCCGTCAGCCGCCTCAATATATGGATTCAGGATCTCATCAAATTCACCTGCATCTGCTTTCTGTGCAAAGGTCACATCAATAGGCATTTTGCCAAGGACCGGAACCTTCAGTTCTGCAGCGATCTCGTCTATATGGCTTTCACCGAAGACCCTGATTTCCTTGCCGCAGTCCGGGCATTTGACATAGCTGTAGTTTTCCACGATACCAAGCACCGGAATCTTCATCATCTCAGCCATATTGTATGCTTTTCGCACGATCATCTTCACAAGATCCTGCGGGGAGCTTACGATTACAATACCATTCAGCGGAAGGGACTGGAATGCAGTCAGCGGAACATCACCTGTTCCGGGCGGCATATCTACAAACAGATAATCAATATCACCCCAGATAACATCTGTCCAGAACTGCTTCACCATATTCGCAAGGATAGGGCCTCTCCAGATAACCGGAGTCTCCTCGGTAGGAAGCAGAAGGTTAATGGACATTACCTTAATTCCATTCCTGGTCTCCATCGGGAAAATACCGTCGTCATTAGCATTGGCAGCGCCTTTTAATCCATACATCTTCGGGATGGACGGTCCGGTAATATCAGCATCCAGAATCCCGACTTTATAGCCTTTGGATGCCATGCGGTTTGCAAGAGATGCGGTAACAAAGGATTTACCTACACCGCCCTTGCCGCTCACTACACCAATCACATGCTTTACATCTGAAAAAGCGTTCATTGCCTCCTGCATGCTCTGAGGATTGTTCTTTTTCTCACAGCCCTCACAGCTTGACTTGTTACATGTTGTACTGTTACATTCTTTTGCCATGATATCTCTCCTTATATCTATTGGTAATTTTTATGATAATCGGTATTTCCAGAAAGACTGAATACATACGACTATTTCATAAAACGGTCAATAGCCTTCTCCAGCTCTTTAATAGCATCCCTGTCTCCATGTTCCACCGCGTCTACAATGCAATGCTCAATATGATCCTGCAGGATAATCTTACCTGTATTATTGATCGCGGATTTCACTGCAGAAAGCTGAATCAGTACTTCAGTGCAGTCACGTCCGTCTTCCACCATGCGTCGGATGGACTCCAGATGTCCGATTGCTCTGGAAAGCCGGTTCAGCACGGCCTTCGTCTGTGCATGACTGTGATAATGTCCATGTTCTCCATGTGTATGAGTGACCACTGTTCCGTCTTCAAGGACATGTACATGTGTATCTTTTGTTTCTGTCTCGCTCATAACAGCCTCCCCACCGTCTTTCCTTTAATGACTATATTGCGTAAAATTTATTATAACATATAACTCAAATCTCTGTAAAGGAGCATCTCTGTTTAATTTGCGATGTTACAATATCAAATACGATCGTTCCATCCGACAGCACCGTCTGCTCATAGGAAACTTCTTTTCCTTTAAATTTGTCTTTGATATAATTCTCCGGATCCTCGATCTCAATCTCTTCCACAAAAACATCCCTCATCTGATTTCGCGGACACTTATTAAAAATTTCCCAGATCACTTCATATTCTTTCATATATACTCTTTTCCCCTTTTCTGGCTTTACCTGCAGTTTTGCTCTTATGATGCATTGATATTATAAAATTTTTATGATTTTTTGTCAAAAAAAGTAATTGCACTCCTATTGAGAATAGCGTATCATAGAATACAATTCAACCTCAAGCTTAAAAATTAAAGGAGAGAAAAGTCATGCAGCTCTTAAAAGAACGAATTCTGAAAGACGGCACGGTAAAACCGGGCAATGTTTTAAAAGTAGACAGTTTCCTGAATCATCAGATGGACATTAGTCTCATCAATGAAATCGGTAAAGAGTTCAAATCCCGCTTTTCCGAATGTCCGATCACCAAAATTCTCACCATCGAGGCTTCCGGCATCGGCATTGCCTGTATTACCGCTCAATATTTCAATGTTCCCGTCATATTTGCCAAAAAGACACAGAGTCTCAATCTGGACGGAGATATGTACACCACCAAAGTTCAATCCTTCACCCACAAGAAGGTATATGATGTCATCCTGTCAAAGAAATTTCTTGGTCCTGATGATCATGTTCTCCTTATTGACGATTTTCTGGCAAATGGATGTGCGCTTCTGGGACTCATTGATATTGTCAGAGAATCCGGTGCCACACTGGAAGGTGCAGGTATCGTGATCGAAAAAGGTTTCCAGGAAGGCGGAGACCGTATCCGAAATATGGGAATCCGACTGGAATCCCTGGCTATCATCGACTCCATGAGCGATGATTCTCTGACTTTCCGGGATTAATACAGTGTACAGAATTCCTGGTCTTTTACTGTAGCCCTGGTTATTCTCAGAATACATACCATAAACATATGCCTGATATGCATGTTAAAAGGACACCATCTGCAGTTTCATACATTTGGTGCCCTTTTCATCACTGTAACATTCTCTCTTTTATGCAGATTCACTTTTTATCTCGTAATAATTATGATGACTACAGATCTTTTCTGGAATCTCCAAGAATAGACAGAATAGAATCTTCCGGTATCTTTTTATTCGGATCTTCTGCTTCCTGACTGTCCTGATCGGAATCCTTTTCTTCCTGCTCATCTGCCTCCTGAATGTCAGTTTCTACAGAATCCTCTTCTGTCTGCGGAAGAATCTCTTCTTCCTCAAAATATCCATTGTCTATCAGAGACTCATAATTTCCCTCATTGATCAGCTGTCCCTCACAAATATACGTCCCGATAATCTTTTTACCATTATCATATTCCTGATAATCATTAACCTCAGGCTTCTCGCCTTTCAGATATGTATCAACCATCTTGACGCATTCCTTAGCGAGATTGCTTCGATTCATAAATACACTGCAGGAAATTTTGCCCTCTGCAATGTATCTCACTGCTTCCGCTTCACATCCGCATCCTGTAATCATCGGCCAGTTTTCATCCTCATACGAAAGCCCCCGTGTCTCCAGAACCTCCACTGCCCCACATGCAGCATCATCAAAACCTGTACAGATAATATCTGGGATTTCCGTATCCTGATAAAACTCGTCCAGAACAGACTGCAGTTCGCTTCCGGCACGATTACGTCCCCAACGCAGAATTCCCGTATCCTCAAAAGAAATTCTGCCTGAAGGGCATACAAGTGTTCCGTCGTCCAAATAAGGCTGTAAAATCTCCATCACTCCATTATACAGGAACAAAGCCTTGGAATCATCCAATGAACCCATGAAAAACTCAATTGTTCTGGATTCACCGGCTTCCCGGACCTTATCCAGTTCCTGTTCACTGACAATTTCCTTACCGATCATCTGACCTATAGAACGGCTGCTGAATGTGGTGTAATAATTCACTCCGGCAGTATCACGAATCAGTTTATCATAGGAAAAAACATAAATTCCTTTTTCTTTTGTCTCTGTCAGCGCCTCAATCAATCCATATTCATCTACAGGAGCAATGATCAGAGCAGGAATTTCTTCCTCGACCATACTTTTAATCTGTTCGACCTGTTTCTCGCTGTCTCCCTGTGCAAAAACAACTTCTGCTTCATAACCATCTGTCTCCAAAGCAGTTTGAAGTTCCTGTCCGTCAAAAGCCCAGAAATCCTCATTGGAATCCGGAAGAAGAACTCCTACCTTTACTGCTTGTTCCTCCGTTTCCCCGGATTCCGCTTCTTCTTGATCGGATTCAGCATTTTCTTCGGCTTCTTTTGTTTCTTCCTTTGCTTCTTCTGTTTCTTTATTATCCTCTTTCTCTTTTGTGTCGGTACTCTCTCCTTCTCCTGCCTGTTCTATCTCTGCACTTTCATTTACAGCTTCCGTAGCTTCATTGCTGCCGCATCCGGCAAGGGATACAGCAGCAAGTGTCAATCCCAGCAGCATTCCTACGGTGTTTTTCTTCATGCTTTCATTCCTTTCTAGATGCCTTTATATTCCTTTGAAAGGCTTTTCAGATAATCGCGGTAAGCCTGAGCAAGCTTCCTGGGTTTTACAATATGAACCTCTTTCCCCATTGCGGTAAGCCAGCCAAAAAAATGCGGATCTCCAAGCTGTCCCGCTGTCACTGTAAAATAACCCAGTCCTTTGTCTTTATATTCCGCATCTACGCCAAAAAAATCCTTTACCTCAGTCTCCAGCCGGCTGCTGCAGAGAAGCTTCATAGGCTTGTCGCCTGTGGATTCTCCTCTGGTAAATTTCCAGTCAGATGTACTGCTCCCTTTTTCCGATGCAGAAGCTTTTTCCAAAACTAAAGAATTACTTTTTGACTCAGGAGCCTTTTCTCCTTCGTTCACGGTTGGTGCATCGGCTGTTTTTCCCGAAAATTCCAGTCCATTCTGTCCTGCCAGATAATATCCTCCCGGCCTTCCTCTTTTGAATCTTACATCCATCCCAAAATCACGAAGTGTTTCAATATCATCATATATACTCTTTCGTTCCGCCTGGATTTCAAACTCCTGCAGTCCTGCAAGAATATCCTGCATAGAAAGCACGTGATTCTCCCCAGATTCACGCAGCATCTGTGCCAAATATAAAATCTTAGCTTTCTGATTATGCGATTTAGCCATATTTTACCCCTTATTAACTCCCGTTCCTCTGTTAACTGCAGTATATTTTCTCATAAAAAATCCTGCAGCACTCCCGCTTTTATCTTTAAGAAAAAGAAAGGTGTCAAAAGCTGATCCGCTTTCGGCACCTTCTTAACCGGCTTTTATTCTGCCGGTTCAAACTCATCCTTACCAACTCCACAGATCGGACAAACCCAATCTTCCGGAAGATCTTCAAATGCTGTTCCCGGTGCAATACCGTTATCCGGATCTCCTACTTCAGGATCATATTCATATCCACAAGGTCCACATACATATTTCTTCATATTTTTCACCTCACATCATAAAATACATTGTAAAGAAATCAGCGACAGTTTTCTCTGTCTGTTTTTTGAAAAATATCGTTATTTCCGCTACTATCGTAATTATACATTCAGCTATCTTTGAATGCAAGTGTTATTTCAAGAATCTCTGGCAGATATATTCATTGGCCTCTTTTTCCTGGCTGTCATCCAGGGGAGACAATTCCACGTCACTTCCGTATTTCTTCTGAAGAGCATGCAGGATAAGCCAGTCTGCAAGCTGTGGATTCTTTGGAAGAAGCGGACCATGGAGGTATGTTCCGATCACATTTTTGTATACTACTCCTTCATATCCAGTTTCGCCGTCATTTCCGGATCCATACAGGACTTTACCCAGCGGCTTACAGTTATTGATAAAGGTACGTCCTCCATGGTTTTCAAAACCCACGATCGGCATTTCAAAAAGATCACTCTGAAGGATAATATTGCTGATCAGCCTTCCTTCGCCCTGCTCTGTATACATATCCACCAGATCCAGTCCGGTGATCATTCCCTGATCGGTTTTGTAATAACTGCCCAGAAGCTGATAACCTCCGCAGATGGCAATAACAACACCATTGTCTTCCACATACGCTTTAAAATCCTTCTGAATTTCCTTGAGTTTCTCACATACAAGCATCTGCTCCCGATCTGAACCGCCGCCAAGAAGAACAATATCAAGCCCGGAAAAATCAATAGTATCATTCAGTTCAAATGCGATTGTCTCCGCTTCAATTCCTCTCCACTGGCATCTTCTCATAAGACATTGAATATTTCCACGGTCTCCGTACAGATTCAGCAGATCAGGGTATAAATGGCCTATGGTAATTTTCATTTCAGTTCACCCTCCAGCTTTTTCAGTATATTCCTGGTGCTGAAAAGCGCCGTATAGTTGACAAGTATATAGAGATTTCCAACACCGTCCTGAATGCGGCTACGTATGGCTTTTTCCACATCAGCCTCCAGCATGGACGGGATATTCACATATTTAAGACGCAGACGCATATCATGACAGCGGATTCCGCTTACAGTGATAGATCTGATGCTCTCATCCCGGAACCGGTCAAAATCCACATCCCAGAGCCATGAAATATCAATTCCGTCCTGTGCATTGTCGTTAATGGCAATGATCACATCCTTCGGGGATGGATCCTGCATAACTGCAGTAATATTCTGATTAAATCCAGCAGGATTTTTTGCAAGGTTCAGCACAATACCTGTTCCCCGGATACGGAACTGCTCCATTCTTCCGTTTTCAGGATTGAATTTTTTCAGCATTTCATTAAAATGTTCCCCTTCAAATCCTGCCGTGCGCAAGCCTGCATAAGCAGCCAGAATATTGTAAACATTATAAAATCCTTTATAATTGGCAGAAAACAGTTTATCTTCCACCCTGAATGAAATCCGGTCTCCAACTTTTACATCGTATGCATCAAAATCCAGCTGTGGACGTTTGAGCCCGCACTCCGGACATTCATAATCTCCAAGCTGGCTGTAGTGATAGAAACGATAAGAAAGCCTTGCACCGCATTTCTTACAGAATCTTCCTTCCCGGATCTCATTGGTCTCATTTTTCATCACAGGTCTACTGATCCCATAAGAAACAAATGGATTTCCGCTGTCCATGGCCAGATAAGCAGACAGGGCATCATCTCCGTTTACAATTACCTTCATTTCTGGTACTTTGCGTATCATTTCTTCCAGAATATTCATGGTAATATCAATTTCTCCATATCGGTCAAGCTGATCCCGGAAAAGATTTGTCATTACCATGTAATCCGGCTTAATTGCCGGAAAAATATAGCGGGTAGATGCTTCATCTGCCTCAATGCAGGCATAATCCGCATCAATATGTCCATTTAAACCTGCAGCAAGCACATAGGCCGCTGCCACTCCATTAATCATATTGGAGCCTGTATGATTACAGATCACTTTCTGTCCTTCTGCCTCAAGTGCAGCACACAACATATTATTTGTTGTGGTTTTACCATTGGTTCCGCATACTGCAAAGGTTTTACAGCGTACTTCAGAGGCAAGTTCTTTCAAAACAGGAGGATAGATTTTCTGCGCGATCTGTCCCGCCCAGGTAACACCCTGACGCCCCATTTTTCTGCACACAAAACCCGCAGCTTTTGCAGCCCAGATTGCAATAATTCTTCTTATATTCATCTTACCAGTCCTTTCCGTCAGGATTCCAGTTCTTCTTCAAGAATGGTGTCCGTACAAACGCCGATGGCACCTGCATCCAGGAATTTCCTTGCTTCTTTTACATCGTTAACTGTATAAACATATACCTGAATTCCCTGTTCATCAAAAATTTCCTGAATTTCCTCAGTCCAGTATTCAGAATTAACAGTTACAACAGGAATCCCCGTCTCTTTACAGTATTCCGCAATTTTCTTCAACTGTTTCACGGAATATTCCTTCCACAATGAATACATATAAGACGGAAAATGATTGACCTTCTCAAGCGCATTATACATTTTGGTATTGTAAATTTCAGGAATGATCTGGTTCATCACTGATTCCGCACCTGCAGCTCTTGCAATTTCTGAATATGACTTATAATCATTATAGGTATTCTTTGAGTTTCTGGAAGAATATCCACCGCAGTCAATCACCATATATACGTCCGGATATTTTCTCAGAATTCCGAACAGATCTTCCAGTGTAAGAGGCGTATATTTTCCATAAAGAGGGGTGTTCTTAAAGTCATTCGCCATCAGAACTTTCTTGCCGTCACTGTCCCACTGTTCCATGGAATTCTCCCAATCATGTCTGCAGACCCAGACACCATCCGCAGTCTGTGTCAGATCCACTTCAAACAGTCGTATACCCTTCTCATAATAATACTCAAAACCTTCCCTGCAGTTCAGATAAGTTCTTCCATCCAGGCCTCCAAGAGCATGAATTGCTGTCTGATAATTGTCCCAGGAAAAACTTCCTGCTTCCTGCTTCTTTTTTGATGTATCATAAAATGTCCTGATTGCCGCAATGAGAAGGACCAGTACCAGCAGATCCAATAAAATAAGTCCCACCCGGATCCACAGCTTACCACGGCGTTTACCTTTCTTTTTCCCTGCGCTCATTTTTTATTCTCCTGCCCCGGTTCTCTGCGAACCATGGCAGTTCCTCACTTCCTGTAAATTTGACGACATTACGCCACATAATACGATTTTACGCTAAATCGGGCGAATAATCAACCTTATGATACAAAAAAGGGATATCTACATCTCTGTAAATATCCCCGGCATTTAGTGGATTATACTAATTCGATTAATACTTCCATTGCACCGTCACCTTTACGCGGTCCGATCTTTACGATTCTGGTGTAACCACCATTGCGGTTAGCGTATTTCGGCGCAATTTCTTCGAACATCTTCTTAACCATATCAACGTCTTTGGTATTTTTCTTTCTTCCAGCGCCTTTTGCAGGTACTTCTTTCACCGGATAGAAAACTTTTGCCATCTGACGACGTGCATGAAGTCTGGAAGGAGCATCTTTGGTGATTTCTTTCTGAACTTCATCGTATACAGTTTTCTTCTTACCGTCAACTACTTCTTTTACTCTCTTGCCTTCAGCATCTTTACGGGCAACTTTAGCGGTTACGGTAACTGTCTCGAAGTTATCTTTTTCACGAACTGCCATAGCGATCATGCCTTCCGCAATCTTGCGGATTTCTTTGGCTTTCTGCTCAGTTGTAACGATTTTTCCATGATACAGCAGGTTCGTTACCTGGTTTCTCAGTAATGCTTTTCTCTGATCAGATGTTCTGCTTAATTTTCTATATTTTGCCATTTTATTTTCCTCCATCTGTGGGACAGCAGGTCATGCTTGTTCGGTCTTACTGGCTTGCTGCTTTGGCACCCCACTAATATTCTTTTGCTTCCTTAAGAAGATTATTCTTCTGTAGGCTGTAACTGCAAGCCCAGTTCTTTGAGCTTGGCAAGAACTTCTTCCAATGATTTGCGGCCCAGGTTACGAACCTTCATCATGTCATCGGAAGTCTTGTTGCACAATTCTTCAACAGTATTAATGCCGGCTCTCTTCAGGCAGTTATAGGAACGAACAGACAGCTCAAGCTCATCGATGCTCATTTCCAGAACTTTTTCTTTTTCATTGTCTTCCTTCTCGATCATGACTTCAGCAGTCTTTGCGTTCTCGGAAAGGTCAATGAAAAGGCTCAAATGCTCACTTAACACTTTTGCCGCAAGGCTTACTGCCTCATCCGGATCCAGTGTACCATTGGTATAGACATCCAGAGTCAGCTTATCGAAATCGGTCACCTGTCCAACACGAGTATTCTCAACAATCATGTTGACTCTGTCCACCGGAGTATAAATTGCATCTACTGCAATCACACCAATAGGCATATCTTCTGATTTGCCTTTATCTGCACTAACATATCCGCGGCCTTTGGTAATGGTCAGTTCCATTGCAAGTCTGCAGTCTTTGCCGCCGTTCAGTGTGGCAATCACCTGATCGGGATTCATAATTTCGATATCCTGATCAGCCTGGATATCTGCTGCGGTAACAACGCCTTTTCCTTCACACTCAATGTATGCAGTCTTCGGCTCATTATCACTGCTGGTATTCTTGATGGCAAGGTTCTTCAGATTCATGATGATTTCTGTAACATCTTCCTTCACTCCCGGAATCGGGCTGAATTCATGAAGAACACCATCAATCTTCACCTGACTTACTGCAGCTCCCGGCAGGGAGGACAGCATAATTCTTCTAAGAGAGTTTCCAAGTGTGGTTCCGTAACCTCTTTCCAGAGGCTCTACAACGAATCTTCCGAATTTTTTATCTTCAGATATCTCGGTAATTTCGATTTTAGGTTTATTAAAATCAAACACTATAAGGTTCCCTCCTTCTGGGTTTGTCAACGTTTGAGGGTATTATTCCAAGAATGCCTGCAGAAGCAGGCATTCACTTTATGCTTTATTTGGAGTACAACTCGACGATAAGCATCTCGTTTACAGGAACATCAATTGCTTCTCTGCGAGGAAGTTCCTTAACAGTTCCGCTTAATGCTTCCTGATTTACATCCAGCCATTCCG
>JALEHU010000043.1 GCA_022770365.1 Blautia sp.
GCTTAACAACTGCTCTGAATCCTGCCACAGGGACTTTATACCCTTTTGACAGGTGAATTGAGTGGTGTTATGGCTGCATGGATCAATTTCAGATTCATGGCGCAGTTATCAGTTCAGATACTGTTCCGTGAATAATTCAGGTGTATCATTCTTTTCGTACTGCATGATTTTCAGCAGGCCATAAAGACCGACTCCCTGCGGCCAGTCCCATTCACGGATTCCAAAATCACGTCTGAAGTTTCATTAATATTCAAGGTTGATCAGCCGCTTCGCAATACCGCCGCTGCCCATAAGTTGTCCGGCAAGGATGAAAAACGGAACTGCAAGCAGCGTAAAACTGTCAATACCGCTTACCATTTTCTGCGCGGAAATGAACATTCCAAATTGCGGGGTGAGAAACATAATGATTGTAACAAGTGCTGACGTAATGATGCTGAAAGATACAGGAACACTCATAGCCAGCAGGAAAAAGAATGTAATAACCAGAACAATTGCTGCTTCTAACTGCATTTATTTTTCCTCCTTCTTCTCTTCGGCATATACTTTTACAAAACGCACCAGACGCTGTGCGGAATAGATCACCATCAGGACTCCGCAGATCGGAAGGCCCATGTAATAGAATTCCATCGGGATCTGCATAGCCGGGGAAATCTGGCCTGCCGCATTCATGGTAACCATGATTCCGCCTGCGATCATAACAAATACGCTGAGGAACAAAACAAGGATCTCAATAAAAATTTTATCTCTCAGTGTTCCTTTTTTCGTAAAGGTATTTGTGATAAAACCAATGGAAATATGCTGTTCTTTGCCATATGCATAAGGAACACCCAGCATGGTCAGCCAGATCAGTGAATATCTCAGTAATTCTTCCGTATACTGACTGGGGTTATTGAGAATAAAGCGGGTAAAAATCTGCCAGAAGCATCCCACAACCATCACGGCTACGAGAAAAGCCAGTATATATTCAATAATCTTATTTAATACTTTCATTGCGTCCTCCCTCTCAATCCGCGTATTTCTGAATATCTTCGTAAAGTGCTTTGTACTCTTCCCCTCTTGCACAGAATTCCTCATGGATCGGGGATACAGCTTCGATAAAGGCACTCTTGTCAATATCACGATATACAGTCACTCCGTGTTCCTGTGCTTCCTCCATTGCCTCTTCCATCATGCCGCTGTAAAGACTCTTGAAGTTTTCATTTGTTTTCTGCAGGCACTCCACAAGATAATCTTTCTGTTCATCAGTCAGACTGTTCCACTTTTTCGTGCTGATGATGTAGATATCCGGTGAATACTGGTGTTCTGTATAGGTATAGGATTTTACCAGATCCTGGTGTCCGTCAACGGTCAGCGCCAGCTCTGTATTTTCCGCGCCGTCAACAATTCCCTGCTGAAGGGATGTATAAGTCTCGCTGGCTGCCATTGGAACCGCGGAACCGCCCATGCACTGGATCATTTCCATAGATGTGGAGCTTGGCATGGAACGGATCTTTTTGCCTTTCAATACGGAAGGATCTGTACATGCCACATTTTCTTTTAAATAAAAGTTTCTGGAACCATTGGCATAATATCCGATAGCAATATAACCGTCATCTGCTGTTGACTGGAACAGTTCTTTTACCTTTTCGCTTTCTTCCATTGCAGTATAGTAATGGTCCTGATCCACGAGCAGATACGGTACTGCAAAAATTGCATATTTATCTTGAAACTGACCAAGTGTATTGGAACTTACCTTTGCTATATCCAGAATACCTGCCTGAACCATCTCAATCTCTTCTTTTTCAGTTCCAAGAACCCCGCTTGCATAAATGTCAACCTGAAGATTTTTTGACTCATCTTCCGCCACAAATTCAGAGAATTTTGCAATAGAAGCTGCAATTTCTGATCCTGCAGACTGATTGTGTGCCAGTCTGATTTCCACTTTTTCGGTACTGTTTGCATTTACAACAGAAATAAATATCGCACCAACCAGAAGAAGTCCTGCTGCCGATACCGCAATACCTATTTTTTTCCTGATACTACCCATTTTCTCTCTCCTGTATTATTCATTTATTCAGTTCACGCGCGAACTCTATGGTAGGTATTCCAGCACAAAAAAAATGGTATTTTTTCCTCTATATTGCGGAAAAACCCATTTTTTAAATCAAAATTGTCATCCTGTATCGAAACTTCGTATCTGTTCAGTACCTTTACAGATAGTGGTTTCTGAACAGTTACAAAACTTCTATATTTTCGTATAACAAAAAGAGTCATGAAAAACAGATGACTGATCTGTTTGCATGACTCCTTTGTCAGCTTCCTGTTTACTTTACATTTTTTTCAGAAAATCAATGTCTTTCTGCGCTTCTGCAGGATTCATTTCCTCACGAAGAAGGTACATATCCAGCCGGTTCTCATGAAGCCACTCTGAGATAGTTTCATACTGAATCACACCTTCGCCAAGTAACGCCGGGCAATACTGTCCATCTTTATTCAGTGTAAAATCCTTGATATGCATTGCCTCAATATACCTGCCTGTCTTCTCAAGCCACCCGGACCAGTATGCTTTCTGGTCTGTGGTATCCGGATGCTCCAGTAAATTGGATGCATCAAAAATCATTCTGAGATGTTCCTCATCTCCGATCTGATCCATCACATCCAGAACAACGTCCACATTCTCCAGAGGATGCCAGTAAACAGGCTCTATGGCCAGTTTCACATCAAGGCGCACAGCCTCCTCCATCACACGTTTGATGCTGTCCATCATATATGGATGCCATATTTCTTTTTCTTCACGGTTAAGACGCGGATAGGCGGTTTCTGTCCCCACCATTTTTGCGCCGATCTCACGACTGTAAGCAAGACACTGTTTCAAAGTTTTTACAGCATTGGAACGAACCTGCGGATCCGGATTTCCAAGATCCATATAGCATCCGAAAACAGGGATTTCGATCTCGTTTTCCTCAAAAGCTTTTCGTATCCGCTCAAGATGCGAAGGCATAATATCCGCATAACTGTCGATTCCCGCAAATGCCTTCGGCAGTGCCAGCTGGGCGGCATGATACCCTTCGGATTTCAGTACCCGGGCCAGTTTTTCTATTTCCATTTTCCCATAATCATGGGCACGAACGCCTATTTTCACTGGAATTATTCTCCTATGATTTCTTTTACTGCAGCAGCGATTTTGTCACATCTGCAGTTTGCATAGAAGAATTCCTTATATTTCTCACCGCTTAACGCACCTTTGACCAGCTCCGGATCCAGATCCTTTAAGATATCGGTAAGATCACGGTAAGTATGTTTCTTCACTTCATCAAGGATCTTCTTGTTTCTCTGCTCCGGTACGGCACGTTCTCTCGGGTATCCCTGACCGCTTTCTTCCACATACGGTTTTTCAAAAATGTATTCCAGATTCAGGTCTCCGCCCCATCCGAATCCTTTTGCGAAAGGAATGGCAATAGCATTTCCGTCATTGATCTGGGCAAATGTATACGCATCAAGAGCATCCTCCACATGTCCGCAGATCACACCCGGAAAGGAATTGCATGCAAGCATGGCACCTTCACCGGTTCCGCAGCCTGTAATAACATAGTCCGCAGCTCCGGAATTCAGAAGAACGGCTGCCAGAATACCGATCTGTACATAGGTAAGCTGGCATCCATCTTCTGCTGTATACATACCATAGTTAAATACTTCATGGCCCATAGGCTCTACTACTTTTTTCAGCGCATTGCAGATCACTGCATTTTTTGCAGCCTGGCTGTTCTCATTGATCAGTGCGATTTTCATCAGGTTCTTCTCCTTTATTCCATGAAACTAAAATCAATAAGTATTCTGTTTTTTCTATACCATATTACTTTCCGTTGTAAAATTCTGTTACATCAGATCCTGCATGGCTACATGATCCATGTCATCAAAATCCTGGTTCTCGCCTACCATACCCCAGATGAAGGTATAATTTCTGGAACCGCTTCCTGCATGGATAGACCAGCTCGGGGAAATGACAGCCTGTTCGTTGCGGACAACAATGTGGCGTGTTTCTGTAGGCTCTCCCATGTAGTGCATGACAAACGCATCTTCCGGCATGTCAAAATAGAGATATACTTCCATTCTTCTGTCGTGCGTGTGGCATGGCATGGTGTTCCATACGCTTCCCGGTTCCAGACTGGTCATACCCATTTCCAGCTGACAGCTTTCCACCTGTCCCGGAAGAATATATTTGCAAATGGTACGATGGTTGGAATCTTCCAGTGAGCCAAGTTCAACTTTGTTTTCTTCTTTGATGATCACAACACCCTCTTCGGCTGTACCCTCACGCTTGATCAGAACTGTGGGGTAAGATGCATGCGCCGGTGCGCTGTTCATATAGAATTTTGCCGGATTTTCACTGTCCGCACTTGCAAAAGTAATATCTTTTGCGCCCATTCCGATGTACATGCCTTCTTTGTGCGCAACAGTGTATTCTTTGCCGTCTACTGTGATCATACCGGTTCCTCCGATATTGATCACTCCCATTTCTCTTCTCTCCAGGAAATACTGTGCACGCAGTTCCTCTCCTGCTGTCAGTACAAGCGTTTCCTTTACAGGCATTATGCCGCCTGTGATAATACGGTCAATATGGCTGTAAACCAGTCTGATCTCATCAGCCGGGAAGAGATAGGAAATGAGAAATTCCTCTCTCAGACGTTCGGTTGTATAGTGTTTCACATCTCTTGGTGAAACTGCTGTTCTTAATTCCATGACGGTTATCCTCTCTTTTATTAGTGGTGTCTGCTTAAGCAGACATTCCGTTCAGCTAAATAGTTTCTGCTCTATCTTCGCGTTATTCTTTTGTTATTCTATTGTTATTCTTTATTTAGGCTGCTTTCCGATATAAGCAAGAATTCCGCCGTCTACATACAGAATCTGACCGTTCACAAAATCAGATGCATCGGAAGCAAGGAAAACTGCCGGTCCCATCAGATCTTCCGGTGTGCCCCATCTTGCAGCCGGTGTTTTGGCAACGATAAACTGATCAAACGGGTGACGGCTTCCATCCGGCTGGATTTCACGAAGAGGTGCTGTCTGCGGTGTTGCAATATAACCGGGTCCGATACCGTTGCACTGGATATTATATTCGCCATATTCGGAGCAGATATTCTTTGTCAGCATTTTCAGTCCCCCCTTGGCTGCTGCATAGGCTGATACGGTCTCGCGGCCAAGTTCACTCATCATGGAGCAGATGTTAATGATCTTTCCATGTCCTTTTTCGATCATGTCCGGGATGACTGCTTTGGATACGATAAACGGTGCGTTCAAATCGATATCCACTACCTGGCGGAATTCCTCCACACTCATCTCTGTCATCGGGATACGTTTGATGATTCCTGCATTATTTACCAGAATATCGATCACACCAAGATCTTTTTTGATGGAAGCAACCATTTCTTTTACCTGTGCTTCATCTGTTACATCACAAATGTAACCTTTTGCCTCGATTCCTTTTGCTGTGTAGTCTGCAACTGCTTTGTCCAGATGCTCCTGTCCGCGGCAGTTAAATGCGATTTTCGCACCTGCATTTGCAAATGCTTCTGCAATGGCAAAACCAATCCCATATGCGCCGCCTGTAACCAGGGCAACCTTTCCTTCCAGTGAAAAACTGTTTAAAATACTCATTCTGAAACCTCCCTAAAGTGCTCAATTCATGTTTTATGAGCTCATTCTAGCACACGAATAATCTATTTTCTTGTGTTTTATTCCAGAAAATCTTGCAAATCTTCTTATTATCCACAACAAAATGGAAATGTCTGCTTACACAGACATCACAATTTATAAAAGTCTATTCTATGATGTTGGGGTCAAAAGGTATTTTGACCCCTCTGATACACGGATTTCTCCGCACTTTGTGCTCCCGAAATCCTAAAAACATTCGAAATCCGCCCTATTCGGGCTACTTTCTCATGTTTTTGCGGGTCCCAAAGTCATGT
>JALEHU010000045.1 GCA_022770365.1 Blautia sp.
ATTCATGCGCTTTATGAGTGTTTGGAGTCATTTACATGAGAAATAATTATCTCTCGAGAGTTAACACTTAAAACAGTGGCAAATCCGCTTTTATAAAGATTCCTTGCAACCGAGAGATAATTCTACAGGAAGTTCAGAATAAAGACAATAAGTATGAAGGCGGAATGGTGAGTGACATGATAAAGAAATTACGCAGGAAATTAGTGATTACATCAATGGTGTCACTGCTTCTGGTTTTACTTGTAATCGAGGGAATAACAGGAGTCCTGAATTACCGCAAAATCGTGACAGATGCGGACCGGATCCTGAATATTCTGAGGCAGAATGATGGAAAGTTTCCGGAAATGGCATACAAAGGACCGGAAGGGGAAAAAATCAGAGAACCGGCAGAAATTCCCAAAGGAAATCCAGGGGAAGGTACCTTGGATGACAGAAATATGATCGGCAGGATGTCCGGGGAAATGGCCTATGAATCCAGGTTTTTTTCGGTCATCATGAATGAAGACGGTGTGATCGTGACTGTCGATACAGGAAGAATCGCTTCTGTCGATACCTCTGCTGCAGCAGAATATGCCCGGGATGTGTGGAGATCAGGTAAAATACAGGGATTTACGAACAATTACCGTTATCTTGTCTGCGAATCCGGGAGCGGGACAGGAGTCAGAATTATTTTTCTGGACAGGAGCCGGGAATTGTCCAATTTTAACAACCTCATCATGACAGGACTTGGAGTGACAGCTATGGGACTGGCAGCGGTCTTTTTACTGATGGTATTTCTGTCGGCACGTATTACGAAGCCTTTTACGGAAAATTATGAGAAACAGAAACGATTTATTACCGATGCCGGCCATGAGCTGAAGACGCCTCTGACGATTATCGATGCCGATACGGAAGTTCTTGAGATGGATCTGGGAGAGAATGAGTGGCTGCAGGATATCCAGATTCAGAGCAGACGCCTGGTAGACCTGACAAATGATCTGATTATGCTTTCCCGTATGGAAGAGAACAGACAGGAAACGGTCAGGGTGGAGTTCCCATTTTCTGATATGGTGGAAGAAACCGTGAATACCTTTCATGCGGTGGCAAAAACGCAGAATAAGACGCTGGTGAGTGAGATTACGCCGATGATTTCCGTGTGTGGAGATGGAAAAGCTCTGAGCCGTCTTGTTACGATCCTTCTGGATAATGCGGTAAAGTATTCAGATGACGGAGGTAGGATTGTAGTACGGCTGGAAAAAGAGAAGAAGAGGATTCATCTGTCTGTTTATAATACAACGGAGTTTATCTCCCGGAAACATCTGGAGCATCTGTTTGACAGATTCTATCGTACAGACAGTTCCCGGAATTCGCAGACCGGTGGATATGGTCTGGGTCTTTCCATTGCGGCAGCAACAGTGGAGGCTCACAAAGGAAAGATTACGGCAGCAACGGAGGATGAAAAATCCCTGAAGATTACCGTAACACTTCCTGTGTGATGAGAGGCAAGGGGACAGGTTCCACACTCTTTTAGGAGTCGTGGAACCTGTCCCCTTGCCTCATATATAATGCTTCGGGTGGATTTCCATCCGGAGCATTTTTTGTAAAAAGCAGCGGTTCTTTTAAGTTGATTTAAAGTACAGCAATTATAGTAATAGCCATGAAAAAAGAGAAAGGGGCAGAAAAATGCCGTATCAGATGACTTTTAAACGTTATGAACTGAAATACAAAATGAACTGGCAGCAGAAGGAAAATATACTGCAGAGCATGAATGCATACATGAAACCGGATCAATACGGAAGGACAACGATACGAAACATTTATTATGATACAGATACATATCGACTGATCCGCCGGTCACTGGAGAATCCGGCTTATAAAGAAAAACTGAGGGTTCGAAGCTATTGCCCGGCAAATGGCGATACTCCTGTGTTTGTGGAATTAAAAAAGAAATATCAGCATGTAGTGTATAAGCGCAGACTGGTATGCCCGCAGGCAGAAGTACTAAAGTACTTTGGAAGCGGAAACCCTCTTCCGGATCATTCACAGATCGGCAATGAGATCCGTTATTTCTGGCAGTATTACAAAACACTTCATCCGGCAGTTTTTTTATCTTATGAAAGAGAAGCGTATTATGCGCTTGACGGAAGTGATCTCAGGGTGACTTTTGATGAAAATATATTATACCGGGAAAAGGATCTGAATCTCGGAAGTGCTGTTTATGGAACTCCGATCCTGGAAGAAGGACAGACTCTGATGGAAATTAAGACATCCGGAGGAATCCCGCTCTGGATGAGCAGGGCTCTGACCGGGAATCATCTGTATAAGACTTCATTCTCAAAATACGGAACGGCTTATCAGCAGATGCAGGCAGCAGAAAAAATACAGGGAGGAATCCGATATGCTTAATACGATATTTCAGGGGATTTTTGACACAGATATGACAAACGTGATTGCTCTGCCTGATTTTCTGCTGTGTGTGGGAAGTGCACTGGTGATCGGTATGATCCTTGCGGGAAGTTATATGTGGAGAACACGTTATACAAAGAGTTTTGTGGCGACACTGGCAATGCTCCCGGCGATCGTCTGTGTAGTGATCATGATGGTCAACGGAAATGTTGGAGCCGGCGTTGCCACTGCAGGTGCATTCAGTCTGGTGCGATTCCGTTCTGTTCCCGGTTCTGCAAAGGAGATCGGAGCGATCTTCCTTGCCATGGGAACCGGACTTGTGGCGGGAATGGGCTACATAGGATATGCGTTTCTGATTGCAGTGATATTCAGCGGAATGATGTTACTGTACAATTATCTGGACTTTGGCGCAAAAAAGGGGATGATACTTTACAGGACATTGCATATCACGATTCCGGAAGATCTGGATTATACGGAAGTTTTTGACAATACACTGAAAAAATATACAGATGAGTGTGAACTGGTACAGGTGAAGACAACCAATATGGGAAGTCTGTTTCGCCTGACCTATCATCTGAAGATGAAAAACACCGGTGAAGAAAAAAATCTGATTGATGAGCTCCGGTGCCGAAACGGGAATCTGGAGATTACCGTTTCCAGGCAGGAAAATGTGGTGGGAGAACTTTAGTATATCGAGATCAATGGGAGGTGCAGATCATGCAAAAAAGAATTGTTATGATATTTTTACTGACAGGAACTATGCTCGTGACAGGATGCGGTACGAAAAGTTCTGTATCCACGGTGGAAGATAAGGTAACGGCAGCGAAAACCGTGGAATCTGTAACAAAAGAGGTGACAGAAGATCATTCCAACGGTCTGGATACTTCGGATATGTTTACAGACCGGGATAAGGAAATCGGTTATGACGAGGAAAGAAGTGCAGTCATTACTCTTGCGGATGACAATAGTTCCTGTGCTTCAGATGCCGTTCAGATAGAGGGAAATACCATTACGATCATTGATGAGGGAACCTATCTTCTGTCCGGTGAGCTGACAGACGGAATGATCATTGTGGATGCAGAGGATAAGGATAAAGTACAGCTTGTGCTGGATGGCGCAGATATTACAAGTGAACAGTCAGCTGCAATCTACGTCCGCTGTGCGGATAAAGTATTTATAACGACTGCAGATGGATCTGAAAATACCCTGACAAATGGCGGAACCTATACTGCAATTGATGACAATAATATTGACGCTGTGATTTTTTCCAAAGATGACCTGACCTTAAACGGAACCGGAACACTGAACATTCATGCCGCAGAGGGACATGGTGTGGTATCAAAAGACGATCTGGTACTGACAAGCGGAACTTACGGGATTACTGCGCAGAAGCATGGGCTTTCCGGAAAAGACAGTGTGCGGATCGCAGAAGGATCTTTCCATATCACAGCAGGTCAGGATGGGATTCATGCATCGAATACAGATGATACCAGTCTGGGATTTATTTATATTGCGGGCGGCACATTTGAAATTACCGCATCGGATGATGGAATGCACGCAGATCCCGCACTGATGATTGAAGGAGGGACGATTCATGTTGTACAAAGCTATGAAGGCCTGGAAGGACTGAGTATTGACATTACAGGCGGTGACATTGAGGTAACATCAGAGGATGACGGACTGAATGCGGCAGGAGGTAATGACAGCAGCGGAACAGCAGGAAGAAAAGAGGATATCTTTGCAGCGGAGGAAGGGGCATACATCCATATTTCCGGCGGCATTTTTGCGGCAGCCGGTTCTTCCGGGATGGCGCAGAATTTCGGCAATTCTTCTACGCAGGGAGTTATGATGGTGACTGTGGATGCACAGACGGCGCAAAGCCTGATTTGCCTTAAAGACAGCAGCGGGAATGAACTGATATCATGGACGGCAGATACGGAATATACCTCCGTCATTGTAAGCTGTCCCGATATCACACAGGGATCGACCTATACACTGACTGCCGGAAACAGCACGCAGGAAATCACCATGGACAGCCTTGTATATGGCAGCAGCGGTATGGGCGGCATGGGCGGCCGGCCGGGAGGCGGCATGCCAGGACAGGGCAAACAGCCAGGCAGCGGAGCGCCGGGACTGGACGGACAGCCGGAAGACTCTGAGCGGGGTATTCCCGGAAATGACTTGTTTGTATAATAATTACATGGTACAATGAAAACAATAATGGTTGAGAGGTGAAGGGAATGCAAGTAAGATTAAGCTCTCAGAAAAAGGAAATAATCAGCAATGGGACTGTATTTTTATTTGATGAGAATAGTGATTTTTCATTAAATATTGATACTGAAAATTCTCTTGAATTGATTTTAACTGTCAGTTTTGCTGAAGATATTTCTCAGAAACAGAGAATCGAAACAAGCCTTTCAGAAAACCACCTTAAGATAACATGTTTCAATTTTGCCGCAGAGGGTACAGGGCTGACAGCTCCTCTGGAAATTGCAGTAGTTGATGGGAAAAAAATATATTTTATGTTCTGGGCTTATCTGGAAGGAAACCGGGAAAAAAAGTCGAAGGCACGCAAAGTTGAATATACGTTATATCGTGAGTGATTGAAAGGGTGATAGTGTGGAAAACGGTCTGCTGCAGCAAATGAAACCCATCGAGCTGAATGATAATGATTCAAGAAAACATAAAAATGTTGTTATACATTACAGTATTATGCATGGAGATAAAACAGTGGCAGAAATTAATACACGTGGTGAAGCCACTGTTCTGAATGAAAGATTCATTCCTTATGACCTTTATCTGGAGAATGAGCGCGATTTTGATACGCTGATCAACAATATTGATAATTTTTATCATTGGTGTGCTTCGAGGGTGCTGTCTCTTGACAGAAAATATGCAAAAGAAATTTTAAACAGCATTGGAATGGCACAGGCAGTGACTGACCGGGATCGGGCTAAAATATCATTATCCTATCACTGTGTATCCCTGACGGATATTTATTGGGTAAAAAAAAGTGATGAAGATATTTCCTTCGAAAATATAAATTTATACGACAATTCATTAAATGAGGCGGTCGTTAAACTTTCTCTTCGTGGAAAGCCAATGACAGTTACAAATCAGGAACTGGCACAGGATTTATCCACAAAAGGCTGCTTCCCAAAAGCCTGGATCAGGAGAGGAAAAGATTTTATTTTATTAAAAGACGGCGGAGCTGATGCTGTTCAAAAAGAACTTTTGGCGAGCAGGTTATGTCAGTGTTTTGATTTTAAACAAGTGAAATATAACGAAGGTTTTTACGATGGACAACCGGTTACAGAAAGTAAGATCATTACCTCCAGGCAGTATTCAATTGTTTCCAGGATGGCATTTGAAATATATGCGCAGAATCATGATCTGAATGTCCTGGATGAGTGTTTGCGGATAGATAAAGAGACGTACTATGGAATGAATATACTTGATTATCTGGTCGGAAACATAGATCGTCATCCGGAAAACTGGGGGCTCCTGGTTGATAATGAAACCAATGAATATGTTTCGCTGTATCCGATTATGGATTTTAACCAGAGTTTCGGGAGCTATGATACGATAGAGGGCGCAAACTGTCAAACGATTTATCCTGAGAGAAAGACACAGCGGGAAGCGGCTGTCGAGGCAGTCAGAAAAATTGGACTGCACCAGATCCAAGAGATCGATGAGGAGATTTTTAAGGAAGAGACAGGATGGAAAGACATGTTTTTCCGGAGACTTGAGGAATTAAAAAAGGCTGCAGGTTTTTGCGAATAAAACTAACGCGAGTCATTGAAACTTTATAATTGCGTTTACTGATTAGAATCATTCCCTCTGGAAGCTGATCTGCTGACAGGGGGACTTTTTTTGCTTTATAGATCTGCAGAGGGGACCTCCCTTTTGGAAAGTCCCCTGATATAATTATTTTCTGCTATTCTGAATCCATCAGTTTTTTGATATCATATGTCTATTTTTTTCCACAGCAGTGCTTATATTTCCTGCCGCTTCCGCAAGGACAAGGATCATTTGGATAAACCTTTTTTTCCGGAAAAGCTATGATCTTGGAATGTTCTTTCTGGTTTCCGGCGTGATTCAGGGTCCGGATTTCATTTTCTGAATGACCGTTATAGTCCCATTTTCGTATAAACCTGCGGAATTTTCGAAGCTGTTTCTGGGTTTCACGCACTCTTTTCAGGGAAGAAAACTTACATCCGGCTTCTTCCATTTCATCTAATAATTCTTCATCCGGTTCATTCATCCGGATATCATCCTCGATACTTAAAAATACCATAAGAGCGGTATATTGATCAAGATGAAGCGTTTCTGTAAGATAGTCCAGAAAAAATGCAGTGTCATTGTTCATGATCTGGGAATCATTCTTTCCGAAATTAAGAAACTCTTCCCTGCTTTCCGGAATATATCGTGAATACAGGCTCTGGCTCTTCAGAAGATCCGGATACAGATGATCCTCAGCCAGACTGCTGTCCATGATTCTGTCATCTATCAGGCAAAAAGGTTCCCGGTATTTCTGGATTTCCTCAAGAACAGGCTGAAGATATTCCTGCTGAAGTTCCATACCCTCATAGTGGCTGTAAAGCGTTTTAAGCTCATCCAGGGAAACAGTACCATATAAATATACAGCAGATCTGATATAGGAAGGAATCAGGAAGCCCTGTTCAAGTTCTTCGTAAAACTCAGGTGTACAGATCTGATAATATTTATCCTGCACATCCTGCGGAATCTGCAGAAAACTGGAGAAACTGTTATATCCTCCGTAAGTACAGAGCAGCATAGAGTTGCTCAGAAGTTCTTCGGGAATCATAATCCCGTTTTCTTTTATCGCATTTTCAAAAGTACGGAATTCCTCTTCTGTGGAGTTTTTCAATAGCTTTTTCATGAACTGCGTTTCCAGAAGACTGTTTTTCAGCCATTCCGCAAGTTCTTTTTTGTTGAAATGGTTGTACCGGGTGAAATGATGAAGCCGGGCCAGATCTTTCAGGTTATCCTTGGAATATTGGCTGAATACATCCGTGAGGCTTCTGATTCCCGCACTTTCTTTGCGCAGAGTGTTTTCCTGCTGCGTAATCTGTTCAAG
>JALEHU010000068.1 GCA_022770365.1 Blautia sp.
TATTATGGAATCACAGGATTACCAATATCCGGTAGATGAATGGCTCCAGGATCTGGAGATGGAACTGGGGAATACCGGAGAACACGAAAAACGCATGGAATTCTGTCAAAGAATTTTGGAAATGCTGGATTGGAATTTTGATGATGATAGCTGCTTCAAGAATGCAATAGGAGAAGAATTATATGCAATGGGGAAATCCGTTGAGGGACGGGAATGGTTTGAAAGCTGGCTAAAAAAAGAGCCGCATAATCAAAATGCGCTTAATGTATTTAGTTGGTGCATTCAACAACAGGAAGGTACCGAGGAAGCATATCGGCTCATTCGAAGAGAGGTAATCGGTATAGCATGTACTTTGCATAATGATTTGTTGTTTGAACGGGCGAAACTTCTGGCAAAGAATCTGGGATTGACGGATGATTTGAAATGGATAGAACCACAGCTGACATCATTTCATGATTCACTGGAGAAAGCAGATCCTTATAATGATTTGTATGATGATTTCAAAATGCCTGTACAGCAACTAATAGTAAAGGAAAAGAAAATATATCCAAATGATCCCTGCCCATGTGGAAGCGGGAGAAAATATAAAAAGTGTTGTGGAAGGAAATAGCATTGGAGGATAAAATGACTTTGCCAGAAGTAAAAGAACTTTCCAGAGAAGAGCTGCAGACTGTTATTTTGAAAATGCAGGAAATGTTATCAGAAGAGCAAAAGAAAAGCCTGCAGGAAATAATAAAAGAATGTAAGAAAACGGATGTGGATGAGACGACACAACCTGAGCAGGCAAGAATGTCGCAGGAGCTTGTAGAAGAAAAAATGAGACAAATCCAAAAATGGCAAGAACAGATTGATGAAGGTGAGATTTATCTTAATACGGAGGAATACGAAGACTATTCCAGCGGCTACTGGGACGCTGACTGGATTACAGAGTATTATGATAATCAGGGAGTCGGGGATAAACTTATGTATATGATCCGATTTGCTGAAGATTGTGTGGATGACATGCGGTATCAGGAAGCAAATGAAATTTATGAATGGCTGTGGGAGATGTCGGTTTTTACAGATAATGAATTTGGTGATCCGGTAGACATTGAGGTGCTGGAAGATAATAATCTGATACATACAGATATGAAACGGCTGGCACTCCTGACATTATATGCAGATTATCAGGGATTACCGCCGGAAAAACGTGCGGAAGATATGTATCTGTATTTTTCTTTTAATACATTCTCTAAGATACATATGGAAGAGATATTTCACGTTGGGAAGGAGAAGCTGAAAGATACGGAAAGATTTTGGAAGGACTGGATTGAACTGCTGAAAAGTAAAAATGGAGATATAGAAGCAAGGCTTCTGAAAGAGGCGGTTTTGTATTACAAAGGAATCGAAGGCTTGCTTGAAATGGCAGAAGAAAATGTTTCAATCCATCCGTCGTTGTATCTTGCTGTAATGGATGAATATGAGAAAGAACACTTTTATGAAAAGATAGAAGAAGTGGGAAAGGATGCTCTTGATAAAATTGATGCTAATCTTACTATTCGGGGTAAAATTGCCTTAAAAACGGCATATGTCTCATCGCACTTAATGCATGAAGAGGAAATGATGCAGTTTTGTTGGGAATGTTTTTGCTCTGATTCGACCGTGAAAAATTATCTTCGCCTGTTTGGAACAGAAGAAATGGCAAAAAGATATGGTATGCGGGGAAAAGAGGTTCTGATAAACAGAATAAAAGGCAATCAGGAGAACAATTGGAGAAATTCGGAGTTTCGTAGAAATATGATTGATGATTATATGTATAACAGTCTGAATTTTTATACAGGGGATTTTGAAAAGGTAAAAAATATATCAAAAAATCCAAAAGGTTCCTTGGGCTGGAGTTCCTCTTTTATTCGGAGTGGAATCAGACTTTTTCTGATTTATCTATATGAAAAACCGCTTCCTTCAAAGGCAGCTGCAAGTATTGCAGCTTATATAGGATTTCCTGATATAAAAGATGGAGAAAGCAGAATGTATTTTGAAAATGAAATTTTGGAAGAATGCCATAAGCACAAAGTAAGTGAATTCTGGAATTATTTTCAGAGATGGAAAAGACATTTTCCTATGGGAGAAGAGGAGAGAAAAAAGTATCTGTCATGGGCAGAAAAGATCGTATACAGCAGAGCGGATGCGATTGTGTCCGGGCAGCACAGAAATCACTACGGAGAAGTTGCCGGGTTGCTGGCAATCGTAGGAGAAATAAAAGAGAGTATGGGAGTGAACGGAGCAGGAAGGGAAATTTTTGTACAGTATAAGAAAAAGTATCCGAGACATTCGTCTTTTCAAAAAGAAATGAAATATTATTTCAATATGTGAAAATAGTAATAAGCATTGTGACACTGACATTACATCCTCTCATCCATCTTGTAACAACAATATAACATCCTCTATACATAAACATGCGGTTTTAAGCCTTTTTCATGGCAAAAAAGCCGCATATTTTTTGTAGCAATGACTTGACATCCGCGGGGGTGTTGTGCGTGAGGGATAGTTTGACGAATTGATGTTTTATATAATTTTGATGAATACATGTTTGTGTAATGAAATGAATGTGTCGATTAACCACTGGTTAATAGACTGCCCACCTTTCGTTCTGGTAATATAAGGATAAAGATTCCTGAATCAGGAGAGAACTGATGATGTCACTGATCGGGAATCATAGCCGGAAGCGCAAAAAGAAAGGAGTATATTATGAGAAAGAAGAGACTGTTTGCATTATGTATTGCATGTCTGCTGGGATGCCAGACGGTGTCTGCTGCGGCAGAAAGCCAGATTGATTTGGGAGAGGAAGAACTTATACAGAAACTGAATGAAAGTGATGTTCTGGATTGTTTGTTTATTGGGGAGAGTTTCTGGGAGGATGAGGAAGAATTCGGAGATATCAGAGAGGATGCTTCCGAACTGATACTGGAATTTTTGGAAAATCAGGGAATTGACACGGGGGAAATGACATCGGAAGAGCTGATCGAGATGATTGATTACGCTTACGAAGTCGGGTACTCATCAGATATTCTGAGTCTTTCTCTGGATATGCTGGGAGAGGATTCGCAAAGTTATCGGGATGCGGTGCAGAAGGAATTCCACCGGAAGGCGACGGACAGCCAGGAAGAGGATTATCTTCTGCTGGATACAGGGCGTTTCCCGGAGGCAGCGATGATGTATAAGAATGACTGGTACGGAGATCGAACCGATGATGAGAGGATAGAACTGGCGGATTCCATTCTGGAGGTTCTGGCGAGCGCGGAAGTGGAAACAGACGGATATGACGGAAACACACTGGCTCAGGCTCTGAACGACCTGTATGATCAGGATGCCGGAGACAGTGTACTTTATCTGGCTTTTGATATTCTGGAAGAACAGGAGCTTTATATCTCGGTAGTAGAAAGCATTCTTTTCTGTTTTGAAGAAGCTTAATGAACACAGGATTTTACGGAAGAATACTTTGACGACGTACGAGCGTACCCGTCGTGCCATATCAGCAATAGACCGCCTGCGTAAGCAGGCGGTCTATTGTTTATATGCGGGTCTTCCTTTTCATTTTATTGCATGGCTAAACTGTAACCATATTAAGAAGCGGATACCACTTTCAGTTTAACATTAACGAGAGGGTCAAAGTAGCCGAACTTGCTGGTAAAGGTTTTTGATTTGCCCTTGGGAATGGAAGTATTGATGGTGATATATCCACTGACTTCATCGTTTAAGGTACCCCTGTAAAAAATCTTCAGCTTTGTCAGATTTTTGGAGGAGTTGTTTGTTATAGTATAATCGAGGCAAGCTTTGCCATCCTTCCAGTAGGAGCGCTTCAGTTTGATCTTCACGTCCGACAGGGAGAATTTCTTCGTCTGAGGCTGAGTGATTTTAACTGTAATAGTCTTTTTTGTGCCGTTGTTGAAGGTAACGACCACTTTGTCTGAGACGGAGGTGCCGGAAAAGCTCTTGTTTGCGGTCAGCGTCACGGATCTGGCATTGGAGGAAAGCTTCAAAGACAGAAGACCGTTGATGCTGGTTGCTTTTTTGATATAGATGCCACTTGAACTTTCGTTCGCGGAAAGAGTGCGGCTTTCTCCTTTTTTCAGGGTTGCAGAGGACGCAATAACAATTTTGGGTTTGGAAACCTTGACGTTTATCGAAAATTTAGTCTTTCCGCAGGTAAAGGTGAGGACAGCGGAACCGGTTTTTTTGCCGCAGACAATGGGCTTATTACCGCTTAGCCGCACGCTTGCGACACCGCTGTTGGAAGACTTCACCGTGTATTTGGGAGTTCCGAAAAGCAGGACTGCTCCTTTGGTCGTTAGATTCATCTCTGTTCCAAGATAACAGGTAATGCTGCTTTGTTTACGACTGATGGTGGATGACTTTACGGTTACCTTGAAAGAAGCGGATCTTCCATAAGCATTGGTCACCGTGATCGTGCATGTGCCGGTCTTTTTCAGCGTTACTTTCCCGGTGGAAGAAGAGACAGATGCTACGGCGGTATTGCTGGATTTCACCTTTACAATTTTATAATTACCCTGTTGATTGGCAACTATATCGGTGAGATAATAGATATTATTAACATAGCCGGAAACACTCGTTTTTTTCAGTTTCACACTGATTGAGGAACCGGATTCCAGGGAAACCGATACGGCTACCTTGAATTGGACGGAATATTGTACGCTGTCAATACTGAGATATTCACCATATTTTGCAAAGACCGCCTGGATGTCGTATGAGTCCGGAAGATCGACCGTAAATTCAAGGTTATTCAGCTTGTTTGCTGTGACGGAGGAGAAGGTCTGTGAGAAGGAACTTACCAGTCCGTCATTGTTATATACGGGTTTGAGATATTCATAGTTATTGAAATAAATGATTTCCATTTTTTCATTGATCAGATTCAGCATCAGGGGTTCTGTGGCAAGATCCACCCTTTCAGAGCCAGAACTAATCCATACACTCTTATAGACAGGGATAATGGTGACTGCAACTTTGTATTTGTTATTATCCTTTGTCAAGTCATAGTTTAACCCCAGATTTTTAGTAATTGTCACATCGTTGAATTCACTCACGTTTTGGAGCGGAGTGGTAAAGGAAACTTTTTTCAGCGTTTCACCGGCGCTGACATCCAGTCTGCCGATGCTGAAAAGCATCAGAGCGCAGAAAAACATCAAAAACAAAAATGATAATGGTTTCTTTTTCATAGAAACTCCTCCTTTCTTTATCTAACATCATCGTAACAGAGGAAAGGAAGAGAGGCTATTAACCTAAGGTTAGGACTGATCTGTTTTGCAGACAGAACTGCTTCCGGACATCAGGGGTGATGCAAGGCTCCGGAAATAATCGGTTGCTCTTGGTTGAAAGCAACTCTCGGATAAAACAATACAAAACAATAAAACAAGAATCTGTAATATGTACAAAAAACGGTAATTAAAGGCACATAAATCCCGTTTTTTGGTTAAAAACACCAAAAAAACTGTGAATAATTCGTGAACATGTGACGAATCAATAAAGAATACGACAAAACAATTGACAATTTATATATATATATATATAATGTATATAAGTTTAAGCGAACCGTTCATGGCGAAAATATATAAGATTTAAGACCGGGAACCTTCGCAGAATCGTAACTTATAAAATACTTAAAAGGAGGAAGAAGTATGAGGAAAAAAGGATTCAAAAGAATCATGGCACTGGTAATGGCGTCAGCAATGGTAGTCGGCAGCGCAGTTCCGGCACTTGCCAAGAAGAAAGAGGAAGTGAAGCTCACAGAAGCAGGCTATCCTATTTCAGAGGATGGACTTACATTAACCTGTTTCATGATGTCAATGCCGAACGTAGAGAATCTGGCAACAAATGATTTCACCAAGTATATGGAAGAGTTGACAGGTATAACAGTTGAGTTTGTTACTGCGGGACGTGATGACTTCACAGAGAAGCTTAACATGATGCTCGCTTCCGGCGAGTATCCGGATATGATCATGGGATCACCGGATCTTGCTAAATTCGGAGTTAAAGAACAGATCATTGTTCCGTTAGATGAGTACATCAACGAAGATATTATGCCGAACTATATGGCACGCTATGGCGACATACTTGATTTAAGCCGTGAAACAGACGGACAGATCTACTCACTGATCGGTGAGAATGACTGCTACCACTGCTCTTATGGACGTAAAATGTGGATCAACACTAAATATCTTGAAGAAATGGGTCTGGAGAAACCAACCACAACTCAGGAATTCTATGATATGTGTGTGAAATTTAAAGAGTATAAACCGGATGGTATTGCACTTGCAGGCTCCGCTCCCGGACAGGGCTGGTATTCAGAGTTTGAAAACTGGTTAATGGGTTCCTTCATCCTTCCTCCATCAACATCTTATACACTGAGTGTTCGTGATAAGACTGCTGTTACCTGGGACGGCGAAGTGAAATGTGTGGCAACGGATGACCGTTACAGAGAATTCCTGAAATATGCGAACTCCCTGTATGAAGCCGGCGCTCTTTACGACGGTAACTTCACACAGACAGAAGAGCAGATGAAAGCGATCATCAACCAGCCGGATGCACCGGTTCTCTGCTTTGCAACAGGAACGATCTCCAATGATATTGATGCAACTTCCAATCCGGAACTTTACGCTCAGTATGAGACACTTGCTCCGCTTGAAGGACCTGACGGAACAAGACTTGCAACATTCTTCAGATGGATGTCTATTTCCGACGGTGACTTCTGTATCACAGATACATGTAAGAGCCCGGAAGCAGCACTTCGCTGGGTTGACTTCTTCTATGGTGAGAAGGGTGACTTGATGTCTCAGTACGGCGCAGAAGAAGGCGTTGACTGGGTATGGGCACCGGAAGGTGAATTCGGCCTTAATGGTGAACCTGCAATGTACAAGATTTTGAATCCATATTCTGGTGAAACTCAGAACCATGACTGGCAGGATCTTGGTATTCGTGTAGCTCCGGCTGATTACAGATTAGGACAGGCTACTGCTCAGGACGTTGATATTAAGAGTCCGGAAGGCCTTGAGAAATTATTATACGAGGCAAGTGCAGAGAATTATGAACCATACGGACAGACAGAAGAAAACTCTGATCTTGATGTACTTCCTCAGCTTAAATTTACAAGCGAAGAGACAACGAACGTTTCTACAATCGCAGTAGAAGTTGAGAAAATGATCGATGAAAACTCTACAGCATTCATTATCGGTGCAAGAGATATCGAAGATGATAAAGAATGGGATTCCTTCAAATCCTCTCTCGAAAGTGCAGGTCTTGCTGACTTACTTGCGACATATCAGACCGCATATGACAGACAGATGAAAAAGTGATTCTTTTTAGGAGATCATGAGTGACCGGGCCTGTGGTCCGGTCACTTTTCTCTTAATAGCGGATATATCCGCTTTGTTCTTAGTTCTGAAAAGGAGGGTTAAAAGTGGGAAAAAATAAAGTGACGAAAGCTAAAAAGAATAAAATTAAATCATCGAACTGGCAGTTCTGGCTGATTATTGCCCTGCCGTGTATTTATGCGATCATTTTTGCGTATGTTCCTATGGCCGGTATTCTGATGGCATTTGAGGATTACAGTCCCAGGCGCGGATTCTTTGGAAGTGAATGGGTAGGTATGAAACATTTCGTGCGTTTCCTTACCTCAACTTCCAGTGTGCAGGTTATTAAGAATACTCTGATCCTTGGTGTTTATAATCTGGTAGTATCGTTCCCGATCCCGATTATTCTGGCAGTTGCTATCAATGAGATTCAGGCGAAATTCTTCAAGAAAACCGTACAGATGGTTACTTATGCACCGTACTTTATTTCTATCGTAGTACTCGTTGGTATGCTGTTCTCAATGACAGACCTTCGTACAGGTATCTTCAATATTCTTTTGGGAAAAATCGGCATTGGACCGATCAACTTCACAGGTGATGCAGGGATGTTCCGGCACCTGTATGTATGGAGCGGCGTCTGGCAGACGACCGGATATTCGGCGATCATTTATATTGCCGCTCTTGCCGGTGTGAGTCCGGAACTTAAGGAAGCGGCAGTTATGGACGGTGCAAGCCGTTTTCAGAGAATCATACATGTGGATATTCCATGTATCCTGCCGACAATTGTAATCATGCTGATCATGAGCTGCGGCAGTATCATCAACATTGGTTTCGATAAAGTATATCTTCTTCAGAATCCGATGAATGCAAGTGTATCCGAGGTTATTTCAACCTTCGTATACAAAGTCGGTATTACCAATGCAGACTATGGATTCTCAACAGCGGCCGGTCTTTTCCAGTCCGTTGTAAGCTTTGTGCTTCTGGTTACTGTCAACCAGATCAGTAAAAAGGTTACAGACAACAGCTTGTGGTAAGGAGGCAGACAAATGAATACAAAATTTAAAAATTCGAGTACAGGGGATAAAGTGTTTATCGTTCTCGTATATGCATTCCTGTCGATCATCCTTGTTATCGTGTTGTATCCACTGATTTACGTTGTGTCTGCATCTTTCTCAGATCCGCAGGCGGTTATCAGCGGCAAGGTTGTTCTGTGGCCGGTGGATGTGACGCTCAGAGGTTATCAGGCAGTATTTAAAAATCCTAAGATCATTACAGGTTTTTTGAATTCTTTCTTTTATATGTTTGCAGGTACTGCAATCAATCTGGTCATGACAATGCTCTGTGCATATCCTCTTTCCCGTAAAGAGTTTACAGCCAGAAATAAAGTCGCGGCAATGTTCGTATTTACCATGTATTTTTCCGGTGGTCTTGTACCGAGTTACATGGTTGTCAGCAAACTTGGCCTTATCAACACACGCTGGGCTATGCTGATTCCGTCAGCGATGTCTACTTATAACATGATCATTGCCCGTACTTATATGGTAAACTCCATTCCGGATGAGCTTTATGAAGCAGCACAGCTTGACGGTTGTTCACCATTTAAATACCTGCTGAAGGTTATTACTCCGCTTAGCAAACCGATTATTGCGGTTCTGGCTCTTTATTATGGTATTGCGAAATGGAACAGTTATTTCGATGCAATGCTTTACTTAAATGATTCCAGTCAGTGGCCGCTGACAATGGTTCTGCGTGAAATTTTGATTCAGAATCAGATCGACCCGACCATGCTGACAGATGCTTCCGCAATTGCGAAGCTCCAGGGTATGACTGAGCTCTTGAAATATTCCGTTATCGTAGTAGCATCCGTACCGGTACTTGCGATTTACCCGTTTGTACAGAAATATTTCGTAAAAGGTGTAACGATCGGCGCGGTCAAAGGCTGATAATGTTGAGGACAGAATACTGACAAACGTTAATCGACTCTTTTACCGGAGCCGGCATAGTCGGTGTTCTGTCCTTTTGTCTTCCTCTCGGTCAAGTATCGGACTGAGAGGAAGTAAGAATGCAGGAGCATTCATGAATCAGGCTGAAGTGGAATCGGATCAGACGGAAAGGAACGAGGACTTGAAGAAAAGAATTCTGGCAGTGATTTTGGCTGGTGCGCTTTTTACAGGGATTTCCATTGGGAGTTATCCGGTGTATGCGAAAGCGCCGCAGCTTACTTTTAACTATGGGGCAGCAACAGATGAAGAATATATTGTTCTAAAAGAACTTCTTGCAGATTACACGGAACTGACAGGCATTGCCGTAGAAACTGTTTCCCGGGAAGCGGATGTTTCTGTGGGAAGCTTTTCCGAAATGGAGAAAACATATAAAAAAGGACAGCTCTGCAATCTGTATCCTTATATGGAAAAAGAAAGTCCGTACAGTGATTCTGCAGCCTGGGGAGAGGAGCTTCCGGATGAGATCAGAGACAGGCTTCAGGTTTATAAAAGGGAAATTCCGGGGTATCCCGCTGCGAGAACAGTAGCGCGGATATTCTGCAATGAGGAACTCTTTGAAAAAGCCGGTGTGGAATTACCGGGTACCTGGTCAGAATTTATGGAAGTCTGCGAGAAATTTAAGGAGCAGGGGCTCTCCCCCTTTGCTTTCCCGGAAAGTGATGCCGAAGATTCGGCATGGCAGTGGCTGATGAAGTCTCTTTGTAATCAGATGGACAGCAATCTGGCCGACTTGCTGGATGAGACAGAGGATCGCTATGTGGAGCTTGCAGAAGCCTGTAAAGGCGTGGACAAGGGTATGCTCGACTTCACACAACCGCAGATACAGGCAGCTTTGGGGTGTATGAAAGAATTTTACAACAGCTGTTTACAACGTGAGAAAAAATTAAACACGGAAGAATCGCTGGAGATTTTTGCCGGGGGAAATGCAGCAATGGTCCTGGCTGTGAATGAAGATATGGAAAGGCTGGAAGGAGACTTTTCCTGGCGGGCAGTTCCGATTCCCGTAGTGACGGAAGATACCAGTGTATATGCGGCCGGGACGAATGTTCTGGCAGGCGGGGAGGCGATCCGGTTCTATGGTGTGAATGCCTCTCTTATCGGAAACGAAGAGATGCTGAATGCAGCTGTGGACTTTATCCGGTATATGACTTCTGTGGAAGCGCAGGAGAAAATGGCTGCGGAGGCAGGACTTCTCCCTTCAGCGAAGAATGCAAAGCTTCCGGAAAAAATGCAGGATTTTCAGGTCGCGGAAGAACCTTTGCGGATGCCTTATTTCACAGGGCTCGATGAGCAGAACCGAAATGAGATATGGGAATGTATCGGAGAATATCTGACAGGAAAAACAGAGCTTGCCGCTCTGACAGAAAAGCTGAATCAATCCTGTCAGACGGCGGCACAGAGAATACGCGAAGAAAACGGATGGACTCTGGTCAATAATTACGGCATGCCCACCACTGGCGAATGTACCAAATGTGAACCGTAAAACCAGGTTATGTAAAAGCTATTTCGTGTAAAGAGCGATGAAGTCCTCACCGGAATATCTTTCTGTGACTTCTCCGTTTTCGAGAATCAGTATCATCGGGACAGAATCTACCTGCAGACGATCAAGAATTTCATACATCTTTTCAGGGCGTGATTCGCGGTCGCGGCTGGTACTGTAGGAAAGGATGCCCAGATGATTGTCGCGGTTGATCTCCGTAAGGCGCGGATGGACTTTCTGGCAGTCGGGGCAGTCATCTCTTCCGATGTAAAGATACAGCGGTTTGGCGGTCTTGAGTTCGATACGCGCTTCCAGCTGTTCCAGTGTAAGCTCTGTCATTTTTGCATCCGCGTTTCGCTGAAGAAAGGCGCAGGCTGCAGGTGCGGGCACTGACAGAATTAATACGAGGCAGAGGGTAAGAATGTGATTTTTTGATATTTTTTTCATAGCGTCACCTCCTCTTGATTGGTTTTACCTTATCATAAAAAGAGGGGTTGTGCAAATGGAACTTTCGTGACATACTGTTGAATATGTTTGAGGGAGAAAAAAGATGGAAAATTATATATTAGAAGCATGTGTGGATTCTGTGGAGTCTGCTCTTGCTGCTGCACAGGGCGGAGCTACAAGACTGGAGCTCTGCAGCAATCTCATTATAGGAGGAACCACACCCAGCCCGTGGCTTTTTAAGGAGATCAGAAAGCATACAGATATCAGGATACATGCGCTGATCCGCCCGAGATTCGGAGATTTCTGCTACACGGATCCGGAATTTGCAATCATCAAACAGGCAGTTGCGGATTTCAGAGAGCTGGGCGCAGAAGGCGTGGTGTTCGGCATTCTTAAGCCGGATGGAACTTTGAATATGGAGCAGATGAAAGAATTAATGGATGCGGCAGGGGATATGTCTGTGACTCTTCACAGAGCCTTTGATGTATGTGCGGACCCTTACAGGGCGCTGGACCAGGCGATTGAACTTGGTATTGACACCATCCTGACCTCCGGACAGAAAAATGTCTGTATAGAGGGTGCAGAGCTTCTCAGAGAACTTGTGGAAAAGAGCGGAGACAGAATCACCATCCAGGTGGGAAGCGGCGTGAGCGCTGAGGTGATCCGCCAGATGTATCCTCTGACTCATGCGAGAGCATACCATATGTCCGGAAAGGTGACCCTGGATAGCGTGATGGAATACAGGAGAGAGGGCGTAAATATGGGGCTTCCGGCGCTCAGCGAATTTGAGGTATGGCGCACAGACCCGGAGAAGATACGGGAAGCGATAAAGGTTCTGGAGGAATTATAATGGCAGTTTTTTTGGAAAAAAACAGAGAGAGAATAGAAAAAAGATATCAGGAGCTGGTGAAGGAATTACCGCATATTTTCAATAAAGTGAATGAAAAAATGGCAGACTGTGACGAAGATACAGCGCTTGCCTGCAAATATCTTTACAATACCATGCCTTACAGCGACTTCGGAAACTATACATTTGAGATATTTCTGGATTTTGCGGAGCATGGTGTATGGCTGTGGAAAAACCGTGAAGCTGTCCGTGCGCTTCCCGAGACTATTTTTCTCAATTATGTTCTGGCACACAGAGTCAATGAGGAGGAGGTTGCACCATGCAGAAGCCTTTTCTGTAAAAAAATCGGCAGCCGCATCGATGGCATGTCCTTAAAGGAGGCCGCTCTTGAAGTAAACTTCTGGTGTGCGGGGGAAGCAACCTATCATACAACTGATGAGAGAACACTTTCTGCCCTGACTGTGTACAGAAGAGGAAACGGCCGCTGCGGCGAAGAATCCGTATTCACGGTAAATGCACTTCGAAGCGTGGGAATTCCTGCACGTCAGGTGTATGCGCCAAGATGGTCTCACTGCGATGACAACCATGCATGGGTGGAAATCTGGTGTGACGGTACCTGGTATTTTCTGGGAGCCTGTGAGCCGGAGATGGTACTTGATAAGGGGTGGTTTACAAACGCTTCTTCCCGTGCCATGATGATCCATTCCCGTTTCTTTGATGATGAGGGAGCGGAAGGGGATATCATCAGCAGAAACGGAATGGTTACAGAACTGAACGAACTGAGAAGATATGCGCTGGTAAAAGAGATCTCCGTAAATGTAAAAGATGAAAACGGCCGGCCTGTAAGCGGTGCGAAAGTATCCTTTGAAGTTCTGAACTATTCCGAATATGTGACTGTGGCAGAAAAAAACACGGACGAAAACGGAAATGTGACACTGACAACAGGACTTGGAAGCATTCACATCTTTGCGAGTTTTGAAAAAGACGGCCTGCTGACAGGAGAAGCGGTCCTGGATACAAGAACAGAGGACTTCTGCAGTGTTGTCCTGACAGCAATGAGTGCAGATCATACATGGAAAGCGGCAGATATGATCGCGCCTCTTGACGCACCGGTAAACACAAATGCGCCGACACCGGAACAGAAGGAGATTGGAAATAAACGCTTTGCAAAAGCGAATGCAATGAGAGAAGAGAAGACCAGAAACTGGGTGAACCCGGAATGTGACGCATTCCTTCATAAGACAATCACAGATATGGAGGATTCTCTTGGATTCCCGTTCCGCGAGGCAATGCTTGATGTACTTACAGAAAAAGACCGGACAGACTGCGTAAGCGAAGTACTTGAGGAGCATCTGGATTACGCTATGCCATACTGGGATTCTGTAAGCAGAGAGACCTTCATTTCCTATATCATGAATCCGCGCGTGGACAATGAGATCCTCAGACCATACCGCAAAGCGATCCTTGACAGATTTTCCCGGGAGGAACAGGATGTAATGAGGAAAAATCCTGTTGAAATCTGGAATACGGTGGATAAGCTGATCGTTTCCAGACCCGAGCATGAGCGTGCAAGTGTCATTACCACACCGGCAGGCTGTTTAAAGACAGGAATCGGAAGCTTCCTTTCCAAGAAAATTCTCTTCGTGGCGATAGCCAGAACCCTTGGAATTCCGGCGAGACTGAATCCAAGTGACCGTTCCATGGAATATATAAACGATGAGGATGAGTTCGTTTCCGTTCTGGCAAAAACAGAGAAAAACAGCCGCCTGATCCTGAAAGAGACAGACGGTACAGAGTGGAAATATTTCCTGAACTGGAGCATTGCAAGACTTGAGGACGGTAAATATACTTCTCTTCTTCTTGACGGCGTTGTCTTCGAAGACAGAGCTCTTGAACTGAAGCTGGAGGCAGGAAGCTACCGGATCATTACCTCCAACAGACTTCCAAACGGAAATATATTTGCAAACCAGTATGAATTTGAGATCGCAGCAGGAGAGACTGCGGAAATCGAACTGCTTCTCCGCCAGGCGAACCTTGACGATATGCTTGAAAATATTTCCATCAACGAATTTGCTCTTAAGAAAGAAGACGGAAGCCCTGTAAATGTTTCGGATCTGACCCGTGACGGTAAGCATATCCTTGCATTTCTTGAAGAAGAAAAAGAGCCTACGGAACACATCTTAAATGAGATGATGGAACAGCAGGAAGCATTCCGGAAATATGCCTCCAGAATCATTTTTGTAGTCCGTTCCAAAGAAGCCCTTGCGACTCCTACGCTTGCAAAAGCACTTGGAATCCTTGGGGATGAGGTGCAGATTTACTATGATGATTTCTCAGAGATCATCAATACCCTGGGAAGAAGAATGTATGTGGACCCTGAAAAGCTTCCGCTTATCATTGTCACAAGCGGCGAGCTGAACGGGATCTATGCGACCAGCGGATATAACGTAGGTACCGGTGATATGCTTCTCAGACTGATGTAAACAGGAGGACGTAAGATGAATATCAGTGAAATAAGCGGACAGCGTCAGTTTGACTTTGTTTCCGGATTTGACTACATCAGAGAAGCAGGAACTCCCGGTGAAGAAAAAGCAGCCCTTGCCATTTTGGAAGAGCTGACGAAGATTGGCGTGGAAAGTCATCTGGAGAAGTTTACCTTCGACACTTTTGAGATAAAAGAAGCCCGCCTGTTTGTTACCGAACCATACGAAAAGGAATACCGTGTAACCGGATATGGAAGATGCGGAAATACTTCGAAAGACGGAACTGAAGCAGAATTTCTGTATGTGGAAAATGGAGATGATATCAGTCTTTCCTATGCAAGAGATAAAATTGTGATGGTGAACAATCCTGTCAGGAAGGATATGTACCGGAAATTTGTGGAGGCAGGAGCAGTGGGGTTCGTAAGTATCACAGGAACTCCTGTTGATGAGGGGGAAGACCTGATCACAAGGACATACGCTCTTCCTGTAATGGAGGAAACCCCGATCCAGGGTGTGAACGTTCACTATAAAGATGCGGTGGAAATGGTTTCGAAAGGGGCATCTAAAGTAAAGATTATCGTGCAGCAGGATGCTGTGACACGTACTTCTGCCAATGTGGTGGCTCGTATGGAAGGAACCGATAAAGCAGACGAAATCCTGACGCTTACAGCGCATTTTGACTCTGTGCCGGAAGGACCGGGAGCTTATGACAATATGGCGGGATGTGCCATCATCATGGAGCTTTGTCATTATTTCAAAAAGCATCCGTCCCGCAGAACTATGGAATTTGTATGGTTTGGCGCAGAAGAAAAAGGACTTGTGGGAAGCAGAAATTATGTAGAGACTCATAAAGAGGAATTGAATAAACATCAGTTCAACATGAATGTGGACCTTGCAGGCCAGCTTGTAGGCGGAACTGTGATCGGTGTCACCGGAGATACATCGATCTGCCATATGATCACTTATCTGGCAAATGAGATCGGTCTGGGAATGTCTGTGAGAAACAGTATCTGGGGAAGTGATTCCAATACCTTCGCATGGAAGGGCATTCCGGCCATGACACTGAATCGTGATGGATTCGGAATGCACACCTGCCATGATGTGGCAGGGTATCTTTCCCCGTGGTCTCTTCAGCGAAGCGGAGCACTTCTGGGCCATATCGCAGAGAGTCTTGGAAATATCGCGACAATACCGTTTACAAAGGTGATACCGGAAAACTTTATAAAAGAGTTAGACGACTACTTCCGTCCTTTTGGCGATGGCAGGAACTTTTAAGATAAGTTTATGGAACGAAATATAAAAGCTACAGTCCTTACGCAGGCGACGCTGGAACAGTTTCTGCGTAAGGAGATGGGACTTACAAAGAGGCAGATCAGCCGGGCGAAATACCGCGAAAAAGGAATCTGTGGCAACGGAATCCGCAGCAGAGTAACCGCAGTTCTGAAACCGGGAGATCAGGTGACGGTACTTCTTGAGGAAGAAGGATTGGAGTCTGCACAGCTTGTTCCAGGAAGCGGAGAGCTGCGGATATTATATGAAGACGAAGATATTCTGGCGGCTGATAAACCGCCGGGACTTGTGGTTCATCCTTCTCACGGGCATTATGAGGATTCTCTGTCAAATATTGCAGCCGCCTATTTTCGAAAAAAAGGTATATCGGTGAGAATCCGTCCTGTCGGAAGACTGGACAAAGACACATCCGGAATTGTCTTATTTGCAAAAAATCAGGTGGCAGCCGCCAGATTGTCAGAGCAGAAAAAATCCGGAGAATTCCGCAAAGAGTATCTGGCACTGATACAGGGTATTCCGGATCCGTGTAAAGGTACTGTCAGTACCGCTCTTATGAAAGATCCGGAAAGTCTGATGAAAATGAAAACGGCTGAAAATGGTCTGCGCGCAGTGACACATTATGAAGTACTGCAGGTTTATGAAGCATATTCCCTGGTACGTGTTTTTATAGAAACAGGGCGTACCCACCAGATCAGAGTTCACATGGCATCCATCGGCCATCCTCTTTTGGGGGACATACTGTACGGAACAGACCGGCGCATGGAAAGAACTGCTCTTCATGCTGCCGGCTGCTGCTTCAGACAGCCATTTACAAAAAAGGAAATTCAACTGTACGCGGAACTTCCGGAAGATATGAAGACAATGACGGCATCAGAACGCACAGTTACTTCATAACCTGTGCCATGTCGTCGATTTTTCGGGAACGGATGAATCCATATTCTGAAGCGGTTTTAAGGACTGCTTCCGGTGAATTGGTGTGGATGTGAATCTTGCAGAGGGTTTCGTTGGAAACACAGAGATAATATTCACCGTAAGATTTTATATTCTGTTCAAATTCGGGCATATCTGTGCCGGGCAGCAGTTCCAGTACAAATTCGGTACAATAGCGATGGGGAAGTTCCTCTGAAATGGTTACTTCCTGACTGGGCAGCGTAATTGCAGGGTAAGCTTCTGCCGGCAGATCAGGAGCGAAACTCTTAAGGAACCCATCCAGGATCAGGCAGAATCCGTAAGCTCCGGAGTCGATTACCTGAAACCTGCGCAGAACCGGATTCTGGTAGGGAGTCAGAAGCAGGGCGGCATGAGCTTCATCTGCGATACGCTTGAAAACGAGACCGGCGTTTTCGGTAAGATCCAGCATGGAAATTCCTGCTTTCGCACTCTGAGATGCGACAGTAAGAATCGTACCGGGCATGGGCGCGGGTACTGCAGCTTCCGCTGTTTGTGCGCCTTTCTGAAATGCAAGGGCAAGATCCCGTCCGGATATCCGGTCCCGGGCAGGAAGTGCGGCGGAAAAGCCTTCAAAAAATAAAGTAAGGATAGTACCGGAATTTCCGTGAGCATATTCCAGAAGCTGCATATAGGCTTCATCCAAAATCTCAGCAGGATTTCCCGACTTTGGAAGACTGCCGGCAGCGCGTTCTATGGAACGTGTCATATTGATACCGGTATCCCGGTCAGCTACAGGAAATACATTTAAATGGTTCAGCATATCTTTCTGGCTTTGGAGGTTTTCGGCAGCATATAAAAAACCGGTGCGCATTTGTTCTCCATTGATCCATATTGACATAAAATCACTCCAATAAAAAATAATAAAAATATGATACAGAATGAAGGGTTGTCATTTATTATAACTGCTTTTCTGGGGTGTGACAAGTCAGTGTTCACCAGGCAGCATTATTTTCGCTGCCTTCACTGATAAGGTGCATTATTTCCACATAATTCGGTTGCGTTATTCGGGAATTTGTATTAAAATAATAAAATAGTAATAAGAAATTGGATGAAATTACTTGATTATTAATATATTTTCGAAATAAATGGAGGATTATCAGATGGAATCCAGAAGAGTCCGTTTGATTACTCATACAGGCTGTGATATGCCGTTGCAGGAAGCGAAATCACTGCATATCGGGATGGTTCCGGATAAAGTGATCTTTGGTGAGACTGAGTACCGGAATATGACAGAGATTACTGCGGAAGATTTTTATGAGAAAATGGAAGCTGCCAGAGAACTTCCTACCAGCTCCGGTCCTTCCGTCGGGGATTTTGTCAGGGCATTTCGAGAGGCTGCAGAGGATGCGGATGAAATCCTGTGTCTGATGATCACTTCCAGGATGTCCGGTTGTTATTCAACAGCGGTGGCAGCCGCGGGAACAGTGAAGCGACAGGGCCTTAAAGTTCCGGTTTATGTGTATGATACGCAGCAGTGCTCACACGGAATGGCACAGATGGTGCGTGCCGCAGCGAAGATGGCAGAGGAAGGAGACTCCGCTTTGCAGATCATGGAAAAACTTTCTGATCTGCAGGGTAGAATGGGAGTCTATTTTGTGTTGGAATCTTTAAAAAATGCAAGAAAGGGCGGTCGTGTAGGAGCAATTAAGGCGATAGCAGCAGATGCTCTTGGAATTAAGCCGCTTCTTTTGTTTGCGGATGGCCTGGTAAGTGATTATGCAATAGCCAGAGGAATGGCGGACGGGATGGAACGCGTGGCATCCCGGTTCTTTTCGGAGGGAACCCAGGAAGAGACCGTAACGGTCTTTCATGCGGCCGCTCCGGAGCGCGCGGAAGAAATGAAGAAGATTATATTGAGAGAAGTGCCCGGAGCTGTGATTCGGATAGAATCGGTTGGTCCGGTTATTGGTATCTATACAGGAAGCGGCTGTGTCGGAATAGCGTTTACAAAGAAGGATTAGATATGTTGTGGATATTGGTTGGAACTGGTGCTTTCGGATTGTTATTCTTGTTTGAATATCAGAAATGCCGCAGTGTACACCGAGACAGTACCGGGAAAAATCCATGGTTTCTGGCGGGGACGCTGGTTTTGCTTCTGGCATGCGCTGCATTGGGCAGAAGAAGTGTACGTTCGCAGGGAATACAGCTTTTAGCAGGAGTATTGGTTTTGATCACGGGACTTGCTTTTTATGCAGTAGTTTTGTCAATTGTGTCTGAGCCTAAAGGATATACCCGGGACAGTAAGAAACTGCCGGTTTGCCGAAGCGGGATTTACGGACGGATGCGTCATCCGGGTGTGTGGAGTTTTCTGATGTGCGGGGTCGGGTATGGCATGATTTTTCCGGATGTACTGATTCCTGCGCTGTGGTTTGCTTTTTTGAATCTGGTATATACCTGGTTTCAGGACCGCTGTTTTTTTCCGGTGTATCTGGAGGGGTATGAGCAGTACCGTAAAGAAGTTCCATATTTATTTCCGCGAAAACCGGGAGCAGAATGCGATCAGGGGTGAGATTCCGGATCTGATGGTGTTAATTAAAGAACTGCTGAGAGCTATAGAATCGTTAGAACAATAAACAAAGGAAGGGGGGATTGCAATGCGCTTTAAGGAAAAGCTGGAAAAGTATTCATCTAAAGAAATCTGGAATGAGTACTGTGGTTTTCTGGATTTATCTATTGAGGAATATATGGATATTCAGTACCGTCTGCTGAAAGAACAGATCACACGCTTTTCCCGCTGCGGCCTCGGGCGGCAGATCATGCATGGCGAAGTCCCTTCTTCTGTTGAAGAGTTCCGCAGAAAAGTTCCTCTGACTACATATGAAGATTATGCGGAAATTCTTTTAAATAAAAAAACAGAGATGCTTCCGGGAGAACCTGTGGTATGGCTGGAGACTACCTGGGAGAGCGGAAACCGACCCCAGAAACTGGCACCTTATACGAGAGAAATGCTGGATGTATATACCAGTAATATCCTTGCAGCCATGATTCTTTCCACAAGCGACGAGCGCGGCAAATTTAAAGTGCGTTCCGGTGACCGTGCGCTGTACGGACTTGCGCCTCTTCCTTATGCAACAGGACTGTTTCCTATGCTGATCGCGCCGGAAATGGACATTCATTTCATGCCATCACTGAAAGAAGCCAAGGATCTGTCGTTTTCCCAGCAGAATAAGCGTGGATTTTCGCTGGCACTGAAGAACGGGATGGATCAGTTCTTCGGTATGAGCAGTGTGGTATATACCATTACGCAGAACTTTGAAAGATTTACCTCATCCGGTTCTGCAAATCTGAAAAACCTTGTTGGAATCCGGCCGAATATGCTGTACCGGATTCTGAAAGCCAAATATATCAGCGTGAGAGATAAAAGACCTATTTTGCCAAAGGATCTGTTCGATCTGAACGGATTTGTCTGCGTGGGAACGGATACAGCTCTTTTTAAAGAAGAACTGGAAGAGGCATGGGGCAAACGTCCGCTGGAGATCCACGGAGGTACGGAGCCTTCCTGCCTGGCTACGGAAACATGGTGCAGAAACGGTCTGGTATTTTTCCCTGATAATGCATTTTATGAGTTCATCCCCAAAGAAGAAATGCTGAAAAATGAAGCAGATCCTTTGTATGTTCCAAAAACATATCTGATGAATGAAGTCACGCCGAATCAGGAATATGAGCTGGTGCTGACGCTGTTTAAGGGCGGTGCGTTTATGCGGTACCGTCCCGGCGACATGTATCGGTGCCTGCGCACATCCAGTGAGCGGGACGGGGTGATGCTTCCTCAGTTTGAATATATTGACCGTGTTCCGTCTGTGATCGACATTGCCGGTTTCACCAGAATTACAGAAAACAGTATACGTACTGTCCTGGAAATGTCCAGACTTCCGGTGGGTGACTGGTTTGCCCTGAAGGAATATGACGGTGACAAGCGCTCGTTTGTGCATTTTTATGTGGAAGTTTCGGCAGAGACACCTGAAGCGGGTTTCCTGAACGAACAGATCATCAGGGATCATTTCAGTATTTATTTCCGGCACTATGATCATGACTATAAGGATTTAAAACGCCTTCTGGGAGTGGAACCGCTGGCTGTTACAATCCTGCCGCTGGGAACACTGAAACGGTTTGAAGAGTGCTACGGCTATTCCATAAGAAAAATTAATCCTTCCATGCAGGATGTGATTGATCTGAAGCATCTGCTGGAAGATTCGGTTCAGACAGGAGGTAGTGTTTATGGATCTCCTGAATGAATTTATGTTTACCAGAGTCCCGATGATTGCGCTGATCTGTAACATTTTCCTGTTGTTTACACTGTTATCAGCCAAAAAGGACTCATCCATCAGAGCGTTTATGGGGCTTCTGACTGCATTTATCCTGTGGACCGGCGGAGCTTACCTGATGCGTCTGCAGATATATCCCGGAACGGAATTCTGGTGGAAAGTGTCATTGACAGGAATTTTTCTGGTTCCATATATGTATTTTTTGCTTGTTTCCGCTTACACGGAGCAGAAGGGATTTTTTCTCAAAAGTGTGTGGGGAGTGGGAACGGTTATTCTGGTCATTCTGAATCTGTTTGATGTATTTATGACCAGTCCGGTGATTACAATGGTGGATGGGCAGGCTGTTTCAGACTATGCGGTGAAGTGGCCTTCGATTTTTCCTGTTTTATTTACATTGGGAATTTTTGTGTGTATATGGAAAATGATTTCCAGAACACTTCGGGAAGAGGGTATGCCTGTTTCGTATCTGACACCGTTGTTTGTGGGAGTTATTGTAATGATGATCGGAATTCTGATCAATACGATTCCCGCGTTTACCTCATTGCCTACAGATACCCTTTCATGTGCGATCAACTCGGTATGTATTTATTATGCATTTTATAAAAAAAGATTCTATGCTTTGAGCCAGATCACCTCCAAAGGTTCCATGTATGTGGTGTCACTGGTGATTACCGGTGTACTTCTGACTTCGGTTTATCAATCTGCAGAAAATTTCATGCTGCGCAGACAGTTTGGTTCGGAGATGAATGTAACGCTGATACTTACAGTTATCTGTTCGGCGTTTGCGATTGTAGTTTTTATGGCTCTGAATAAGCTTCATGACGGATTGTTTGTCAGAGACCAGGTTCGAAGAGAAGACAGGGTGCATGATTTTTCTGTGGCTGTCAGCTCTACATTAAAGACAGATGAGATTCTTCAGAGATTTCTTGATCTGGTGCAGGAAGAAATCCCGATTGATCATGTATACCTTTGTCTGTATGACGAAGAAGGCGAGGAGTATGTCTCTGATACGAGTGTACGCTCTCTGGAGCATCCTCTGAGGTTCCGCGCGGATCATCCGCTGATCCGGAAACTTCAGAACAGCAGGAATGGTATTCTGTATGCGGATTTCCAGAAAACTACAGCTTATAAAAGCATGTGGGAAGAGGAAAAAAGGCAGCTTTCCCATATTCAGGCGGCTTATGTGCTTCCTTTCAGGGGTGATGCGCGTCTGATTGGATTTGTTATTTTTTCCGAGAAACAGACAAGAAAAGAGTATTCTTATGCGGAATTGAATTTTCTGGAATCGGTTGTATCAGTTGCGTCTATCGCGCTGAAAAATGCCTCTCTGTATCGTGAAATAGAACGTGAAGCGCTGCTGGATCCACTGACGGGGCTTTTGAACCGCAGGACTTTGAATAAAAAACTGGAGCAGCAGTTTGATAAAAAAGCTTCGCCCATAACCCTGATACTTTTGAACCTGGATGATTTCAGTCTTTATAATGAGCTGTATGGAAGTGAAGAAGGTGACAGGATGCTTGAGAAATTTGCAGAGATCCTTCAGCGGGTTTTTATTTCGGATGCAATTATTTCCAGGTACGGAGGGAAGGAATTTGCAGTTCTTCTGCCATACAGTGATACTCTGACAGCTCAGCGCAAAACACAGAAAGTGCAGGATATGCTGGCGTCTTATATTGCCAACAGCAGCGGAAGGATTAAAAAATTCCTTACATTTTCGGCGGGAATTTGTTCCTATCCTTCGGTGGCAGCCAATGCAAAGCAGCTTCTTTCTTATGCAAATATGGCAGTCTTCCAGGTGAAACAGCATGGTAAAAATCAGATTGAGATTTACCATAAACAGATGACACTGCCAGAAACGGTTAAAAAAGAAGAAGGTATTCATGAACTGACTTCCACGATTTTTGCACTGACTGCGGCGATTGACGCAAAAGATCACTACACCTTCAATCACTCTCAGTGCGTTTCCAATTATGCTGCAAGGCTCGCGCAGGAAGCAGGAATGGCTTCAGATCTTGTAGAAATCATACGCCAGGCCGGACTTCTGCATGATATTGGCAAGATTGGAATTCCTGATGCGATTCTGACGAAGACAGGAAGGCTGACTCCGGAAGAATTTTCTATTATGAGGCAGCATGTGGAGCGGTCGATTGAGATGATACGTCATCTGCCTTCGCTGGATTATGTGATCCCGGCGGTTCTGGGACATCATGAACGTTATGATGGAAAAGGATATCCAAGGGGGATTTCAGGGGAAGATATTCCTGTAAGTGCGAGATGTCTTTCGATTGCGGATGCATTCGATGCCATGGTTTCCAAGCGTTCCTATAAGAACCGGATGCCGCTGGAAGATGCACTGGCAGAAATTGAGAAAAATCTTGGATCGCAATTCGACCTGGAACTTGGACGGCTGTTTATTAAGATGATCCGTGAAGGGACTATTGAGGTCATTTATTATTAGCCTGCTGCCTTTGGTAAATCACGCCTGCATTGTATTGATCAAAAGGAAGTTCTGTTCCAGAATGAACATAATAAAAAGGATGCTGAAGAATATCATGCGATATGAAACAGCATCCTTTTATTATGGCTGAGAAGATCTTCTGGTAGCGATATCTGTGAAAGAGATTCACTCTTTATCTGCAGTACAGTTTTGCCAGTTCGACTATGACTTCCACACATTTTTCCATGGACTGGATGCAGACGAATTCAAATCTGCCATGACAGTTATGACCGCCAACACCAAGATTCGGGCAGGGAAGTCCCATGAAAGACAATCTTGCTCCGTCAGTGCCGCCGCGGATCGGCTGTACGACAGGAGTGACACCGGTTGTTTCGTATGCTTTCAGAACATTGTCAAGCAGATGCTGATGCGGCAAGATCTGTTCCTTCATGTTGAAATAGGAATCCTCAATTCGCAATGTTACAGTGCCCTGACCATATTTGCTGTTCATGTAGTCTGCGGCACGAAGCATGAACTGTTTCTTGTTTTCAAAAAGTTCTCTGTCATGATCGCGGATAATATAAAATGAAGAAGCGTGCTCCACCTCGCCTTTGACGGATTCCAGGTGGATAAAGCCTTCATATCCTTCGGTATGCTCGGGCTTTTGAGCTTCAGGCATCATGGACTGGAATTCCATGGCGAGAAGAGAAGCGTTTAGCATTTTATTCTTGGCATCGCCGGGATGGATGCTGACTCCTGCAAAATCTGCGAATGCAGAGGCTGCGTTGAAGTTTTCGTATTCCAGTTCTCCGCATTTTCCTCCATCTATTGTATAGGCGAAATCTGCCGCGAATTTTTTTATATCAAAATAGTCACTTCCGTTTCCGATTTCTTCGTCAGGTGTAAAACCGATACGGATTTTTCCGTGGGGGATTTCCGGATGAGCCAGAAGGTATTCTGCCGCAGTGAGAATTTCAGCAATTCCGGCTTTGTCATCACCGCCAAGGAGCGTCAGGCCGTCAGTTACGATGAGATCCTGCCCCTGGTATTGGGCCATACAGGAAAAGTCGCTGGTGCGCATGATGATATTTTTTTCCTGATTCAGTACAATGTCTTTTCCGTCATAATTTTCAATCACACGGGGACGGATATCAGAGCCGGATGCGGAATCAGATGTGTCCATATGTGCGATGAAGCCGAGGACAGTATTATTTTCATTCTGTACGGTAGCAGGTACAGTGGCAAATACATAACCGTGTTCATCGCAGGAGACATCCTCAAGTCCCATTTCTTTCATTTCTTCCACCAGCAGATGCGCAAGTATCAGCTGGCCTTCCGTGCTGGGAGTGGTCACAGCATCCGGATGAGATGTGGTGTCTACAGCAACATATTTTAAAAAACGGTCTTTTACATTCATGAAAAAATCCTCCTGTAAGCATATTTATGATGATGCCTGTCCCGGCAGGCATGTCTGTTCAGATAAAACCCGGGTTCATATTATCATAGAAATGTAAAGTTGTCTATTATCAGAAAAGCAGAAAAAAGTGCAAATTCTTTTGACAAACAGACATACACTGGTTACAATAGCAAATATGTATGATACATGGAAAAGAGATAATTCCTGGAAGAAAGGAGAAAAACATGAAAACATGGGAGGAAAATATCCGTAAAGTGGTTCCTTACACCCCGGGTGAACAGCCGAACCAGCCGGATATGATCAAGTTAAATACAAATGAGAACCCGTATCCGCCTGCGCCGGGCGTGGAGAAAGTCCTGCACGAAATGGACGTGGATACACTTCGGCTTTATCCGGACCCGACAGCAGGGAATCTGGTACGCGCCATTGCCGCTTATTATCATCTGGAAGAAAATCAGGTATTTGTGGGCGTTGGCTCTGATGATGTACTTGCAATGTGCTTTTTGACATTTTTTAATGGAAAGAAACCTATTCTGTTTCCGGATATTACGTATTCTTTTTATGATGTCTGGGCGGATCTGTTCCGAATTCCTTATGAACGTCCGATGCTGGATGAGAATTTTCACATCCGCAAGGAAGACTATTTCCAGGAAAACGGCGGCGTGATTTTTCCGAATCCAAATGCACCAACCGGAGTGGAAATGCCTCTTGCTGATATTGAGGAAATTGTTCGGAACAATCAGGACAGCATTGTGATCGTGGATGAAGCATATGTGGATTTTGGTGCGGTTTCTGCGCTCCCTCTTATTAAAAAATACGAGAACCTGCTTGTGGTTCAGACCTTTTCAAAATCAAGATCCATGGCAGGCATGCGAATTGGTTTTGTCTGCGGTAATCCTGTTCTGATCAAATATCTGAATGATGTGAAATATTCCTTTAATTCCTATACTATGGACAGGACTGCTCTGGCAGCAGGTGTGGCAGCTGTTGAGGATGCGGCATATTTCCGGGAAACATGCCGTAAGATTATTGACACAAGAGAATGGACCAAAACGGAATTGAAGAAACTGGGATTTTCTTTTGAGGATTCCATGTCCAATTTTATTTTTGCCGCTCATGAGACCTGTCCGGCTGCTGAATTATTTCAGGCTTTGAGAGAACAGCATATCTATGTGCGTTATTTCCCGAAGGGAAGAACATTCAATCATCTGCGCATTACCATTGGAACGCGTGAAGAAATGGAAACATTTGTTGCATTTTTGAAGAAATATCTGAGTGATCGTTAGGAGGTAATATGGAAGCACTTGTACAATGGTTTGCTGAGAACCTGTCACAATTTATTTCAGCTGAAGCGGTTGTATTTATTATTTCAATGATTCCCATTCTGGAACTCCGCGGAGGGCTGCTGGCGGCATCACTTCTGAAGATTCCGGAAACTGTGTCTATTCCGTTGTGTATCGTGGGAAATATTATACCGATACCGTTTATTCTGCTTTTTATCCGTCAGATTTTCAAACTGCTGAAAAAGACAAAGATGTTCCGCGGTCTGATCATCAAACTGGAAAACCGCGCCATGGGAAAGAGCGACCGGATTCAGAAATATGAATTTCTTGGACTGGTATTGTTTGTGGGAATTCCGCTTCCGGGAACCGGCGCATGGACAGGAGCTCTGATTGCGTCTCTTCTGGACGTGGATATTAAAAAATCATCTCTTGCAATTCTCATTGGCATTTTTATGGCCAGTGTGATCATGTATGTGGTTTCTTATGTACTGGTTGGAAATATTGTAAGCTAAAACAAAGAATAGTGGTAACTGTTCAGAAACCACTATCTGTGAAGGTACTGAACAGATACGGATAATAAAAAGTCAGAACATCGTTTTTGTTAAAACGATGTTCTGACTTTTATATGAGCTTTCTCCTCAGCATTTCCGGATTGCCGGCATACTTCAGAGCAGTGTCGGCTGTGATGCGCTTCTGTCGGCAGAGCTCCAGAAGACTCTGATCCATGGAGCGCATCTGGTACTGGGAAGAGGAATAAATGACTCCGTCTATCTGATGTACCTTATTTTCTCGGATCATATTACGAATGGCAGGGTTCAGCCTCATGACTTCAAAGACAGGGATGTTGTGACCGTCTACATCAGGTATGAGCTGCTGAGAAATGACTGTCTGGAGTACCATGGAAAGCTGGATGGCAATCTGATGCTGCTGACCGGGCTCAAAAACGTCCAGAATTCTTTCGATGGTATTGGCTGCACCGATGGTATGCAGGCTGGAAAGCACCAGATGACCTGTTTCTGCAGCGGTCATAGCAGTCTGGATTGTTTCTAGATCACGCATTTCTCCAAGGAGGATTACATCAGGGCTCTGACGAAGAGTGGCACGCAGGGAAGTCAGATAGCTGTCCGTGTCTGTACAGATTTCTCTTTGGCTGACAATGCATTTTTTGTGTCTGTGCAAATATTCCAGAGGATCTTCCAGTGTGATAATATGGCCTTCACGGCTATTATTGATACGGTCAATCAGACATGCCAGTGTTGTTGATTTTCCGCTTCCCGCCGGTCCTGTCACAAGAATCATACCCTTGGTGAAATCGGCAGATTCCATGATCTCTTCCGGAATATGGAGCTGCCCGGGGTTAGGAAGTTCAAAGGCTATGACACGGATTACGGCAGCAAGGGAACCTCTCTGACGGTAGGTATTCACACGGAAACGGGACAGACCGGGGATCGAGAAGGAGAAGTCATCGTCTCCTTTTTTGAGCAGTGATTTGATATTCCGGTCTCCGGCAAGATGATAAATCTGACGAATGATGCTGCTGGTATCTTCAGGCATCAGCCGGTTTCCTTTGTGAATCATCTGTCCGTCTGTTTTTGTGGAAAGAGGAAGTCCGGCAATGATAAAAATATCTGACGCATGACTTCGGGCAGCGTCTGTTAAAAAGTCAAGTACTAAATTTTCATTCATAAGTGATTCTCCTTTATTCAGGTATACTTTGATACACGTGTTGTCTTGTATCCGGATTCCAGTTTCCGGTGGATATAGTCTGCCAGGTGTGGATTTCCAGCAGCGGTTCTTCTGTATCCTGTGGATAAAGCACATACAGTTCCACACGAAGAGACTGGCTGTCGGAAAATGGAACATCAATGGCCAGGATTCGTCTGTTTTCTTCCCAGAAGAAACCACGACTGCAAAGATTTTCAGCGGTTTTCAGATAGTCCTTTTCACTGGCTGACTGACGAAGGGTGCAGCGCAGAAAATCTTCCGCCTGGCTGCACAGGTCTGCCGCAGTTGTGCATGCATCATAATACGCTTCAGTCTGTTCCATGGAGCGTTTGCTCATGTTCAGATCTGAACGGGAGCTTTCAAGGGTCAGAAGCGCCAGAATAACCATACACAGGACAGAGAAAATTAAAACCAGAGAAGTGATTCCTAGTGTGACTATGGAATTTCGATGCTGTTTCAATTAATCCGCCTCCTTTTGACTGCCGAACACGGGGAAGCGGATAGTCTGCTCATACAGGGTGTTTCCCCGGGTGTCCTTAAATGAGAGTACAGCCTGCCTGGACTTGGAGTCCCCGGATAACCGGACGATGAACCGGCAGACAGTCTTTTCTTCTGCACAGAGGTTCCACTGACTGTCATAATAATACAGCAGTTGATCTTCGGAAAAGGTTCCGCCCGGCATCAGTTCCAGAAAAGCCTCAGGACTTCCATCGGTGCCTTCCAGTATTTCTCCGGCAGAAATTGTCAGTTCTTCGATATGATTCCATGTTCTGGCTTCTTCCCGGTATATTCTGGCTTTGGCAAAAATCTGAATGCATACTGCAGATGTCAGAGCCAGAATCAGAAGTGATAAAATCATTTCCATCAGAAAAAGTCCGGATCTGGAATGAACGGTTGATTTTTTCATGGCAAGTCTCCTTATATCAGGCGGGGGTTCCCGGATAGATCAGAAAGCTTCCGGTATTGCCATTGGTATCTTTCATAGATATCCGGTAAAAATGTTCCGGCGTTTCTTCTATAATAAAGGAATCCAGAGATGCGACAGAAGTTCCCATGGAAAGAGAAACATTGTTCTGGTCTTTGGTAAAGAGTTCCTTTAATTCTCCATCATAAAGATAAATGTAAGTGATGTATGTCTCTTTGTTAATTGTGTCAGTCATGCACAAAGCCTGGGTGTCCTGAATCTTACCGGGAAAAACATCATGCCCGTTGTCGTGCCGGCGGATTTTTGCAGTAATATAGGACATGGCGGTGCGCAGATTGCGGTTTTCCTCTGTTCCCTGTACGGCGTTCCGGTAAGTACCTGCTGCAAAAAGGAGCATGAGGAGAATGGACAGCACATATACATCGAAAAGCAGGAGGGAAGACAACGTATCTGTGGAATGTTTTTTTCTTATGAAATGATTCATGAAACTCCTCCTTTTTCATTTGCAAGAGGAAGCACAGAGATCATGGGAAACAGATTGGAACCATTCGGTATGTATTCCACGACGAACTGCCGGTCATCATAGGTGATATTGCATTCCTCAAGGAGCTGTGCAAGGCTTTCCGGATAGCTTCCGGTCAGAGCATAGGTCTGTACCGCGCCATGTTCCAGTGCCTGTGTGAGACTCTTCCGTTCTTTGGAGATAGTATCACTGGAGGTGCGGGAAACAACAGCAACAAATAAAATACATAAAAGGACCGGAAGGATCGCCGGAACAATAAAACGCAGTGTGCGCAGGAAACGGCTTCTGCGCGGTTCGAAAATATCATTCATAACATCCACCTCACACGATCATATCCGAAAGAAGTCCGAGAAGAGGCATCATGACAGAGAGGAGGACCAGCCCGACCATAATGGACAGCAGAATAACACAGGTTGGTTCCACGGTGGAAATAATTTCTTCCGTCAGGGTAAGTGCCTCCTGACTGCAGCGTTCAGACAGTTTGTCCATAATTTCATCAGAAGTACCGGTACGGACACCAATAGAGATCAGTCGTGCATCCATTCCGGAGAACAGCCCGGATTCTGTGATGGCATCAGCAAAAGACATTCCGCCATTCAGAAAGCCGACAGCTGTGGCGAGTCTTTTTTTAACAAGAGCCTGTGAAATCAGTTCCTCTGCCAGTTCCAGGCTGGATTGTGGGTCAAGGCCGCTTCGAATTCCCATGGAAACAGCCTGTGTAAGCCGGGCATAATCCATGGCAACAGGAATTTTATTAATATGAGGTATGCGGGACAGGAATTTCCGGGATCTTTCCCGTCCCTTTGCGGTACAGCAGAAAAACAGGATACAGAGGATCAGGACAGCCAGAAGTACAAGAAAAACCACAGAATAGCGGCTTAATCCGGAACCGATCCGAAGCAGTCCTGTGGAAAGTGTGTTCATCTGCAATCCCATCTGGCGAAAAACCTGCTGAAATATGGGCAATACTTTTACAAGGAGAATGACGATCACAGCTCCCATCATTCCCAGCATGATCAGAGGATAAGTGACAGCATTACGGATTCCGGCGGAAATTTCCAGCTCCTGTTCATAATGTATAGTAAGGCTTTTCATGACTTCATCCAGGCAGCCGGTTTCTTCTCCTGCTTTGACATAGGAAATCATGGAAGCCGGGAAAATTTCTGTATATGACAGGGCTTTGGACAGACTTCCGGTTTCTTCCTGACTTTTTATAAGGGATGTAAAAATTTTTCTGCTTCTGTCTGTACGGCTGTCATCGCAGAGAATCTGCAGCCCTTCAGCACAGGAAATCCCTGATTGTAAAAGGATGGAAAACTGTTCGCAAAAATGGAACAGTTCCTGATTGGTAAGCGTTTGTTTCATTTATAGCTCCTTTCAGTAACAGAATCAGCGGGTAAACTGAACAGTATAATTATTACCGTCGCCAATGTAGACCTGAATTTCTTTCTGGTCATCTGCGTTGGAATCGAAGGTGGGATCCATACGGTTCCATGATTCTCCGTCAAAGGAGATTGCGTGATTTACCCATCCTCTGGAACGTATGTAAACATCAATCCATGCATGTTTGATATCACTGGTATATCCGATCTGCAGTTTGCAGGGAATATCCCGTGCTCGGAGCATGGCAGTCATAAGCGCGGCGTAATCAAAACAGATACCTGTACCGCTGCTTAAAGTTTCGTCAATATCAGGCAGATAGCCTGCTTCTATATTCTGTGCTTTTTCTTCATCGTAGGTGATGTTTGAGATTACATAATTGTAAACAGCATCAAGACCATCCAGATCAGAGGCATCGTCCGGGAGCATGGACTGAGCCAGGAGACAGGCTTCTGATTCCGGGGTAAAATCTACGTACTGGTTGGGATACAGGTAGGGAAGAAACGGATTTTCCAGAGATACTTCCAGCGTATGGCTGCAAAGGGCGGCGTATTTATTGCCGCTGACCTGCTGATAGCAGAGAATCTGATAGCTGCCTTCTCCTCCTGTGAAAGGAATGACGGCATCGGTTCCTTCGGATACGAAGTAAGTGTAGAGTATACCATCGGGGCCAGTCATCTGAATGTTGATACTGGAGGCGGATTCATTCGCCTGTGCAATCATATATCCCTGTTCTTTATTGGAAATATCCAGTGTCAGCGGCGGATTTCCAAGAACTTCTTTTCCATCGGCACTGGGAACCAGTACCTGGAGAGGGACATATACGGGAGGTTCATCGGAAGAAGTTTTTTTGGATCCGCACCCTGTAAGAAAGAACAGGAAAAAGATGAAAAGAAAAAGCGGACGGAAAAATGGATGTTTTTTCATTTTGCCGCTCCTTCCTGTGGTAATGCTGTAAAACAGATGAGGCAGTCTTACGGATACTGTGCAATAAACCCGTTTTCCGCCACAATCTAAGTATAGCAGATTTGTCATAAAATGAAAGAAAAATTAATATGGAATGCACGGAGGATACGGAATAGTCCTGCAGAAACACCCATTTTTCTTTGATTTTAAGAAGGAAATTGTTGACAAAATGGAAAATATGGGGGTATACTAAGACTATATAGAAATAAAAGGCAAACCTGTTGAAAGACAGGGACGCAAAGCCAGGGGTCTAAGGTCTTATGACTATGACAGCCGGTTGCCGCATTAAATTCCGATTTAGTGACGTAATTCAGGAATATATTTAGATGGGATTGTCCATCCGCCTGTGGTGACCGTTTATACAGATAAACGGTTTTTTTATTTGTGAAGGAATCTTAACGAAAAATACTCCACGGGGATGCAGACATATACATACTTATATTTCAATACATTTTCATCAGGATGTCGGTTCCTGTATACGTCAATTTTTTCAGAAAGGATGTGTATGGGAATGAAAAAGAAAATTGCGGAAATACTCAGAAGTAAGAAGTTTGCATGTGGTTTTGCTGCGGTTGCTCTCACAGTTATCATTGGAGGAACAGCGTTAGTACAGCAGTCAGTTCCGTCAGTGGAGCTGCCGGTATATGATGCTGATCCGATCATGGAGGTATCTCTGGAAGAAGAGGAAACACCCCTCGCTTCCGTGCCTGCGACAACTACCAGGACAACTAAAAAAACATCCAGGAAGAATGTAAAACTTACAAAGGCTTCCACCAAAACCTACAGCAAAAAGCTTCCGACAACCACGAAAACAACTACAAAGACAACAAGCAGCAGCACGAAAAAGGTAACTACAAAGACTACCGTTGCCACAGCGAAAACTGAGAAATACACAAAGAAATCCAAGGTTAAAGTTGTAACCACAACAGTTACCACAACGGTCAAGACTACTACCACAAAGCTCACGAGTACGGCAGCAACGGTGACCAAGACAGCTTCTTCAGCCACAACTGCTCCAAAAGGCAAGTATGAAGTGAGCCTGTCCAAGATAGCTCCGAAGGCAGACAGCAGAGTACTTTCTGCATTCCAGACTCTGGGATTTAAGGTATATGTGGATTCTTCCGTATCTTATTCAGGATTATTTGATGCATCTGCAAGAAGTATTACACTGAAGTCAGAAGATGATATAATTTACCATGAGCTTGGCCATTTTCTTGCATTTATTGCCGGAAATGCGGATAAGACCACAGATTTCAAAAATATATATTCAGCTGAGAAGAATCTGTATACAGGAGCGAATAAGGCATATGTGACTCAGAACAGTTCAGAGTACTTTGCTGAGTCTTTTAAGAATTATACGCAGAATGCGGGACTTCTTAAGAGTGCACGTCCAAAAACTTATTCTGCGATCAGCGCAGCTTTGAATAAGGTGACAACGGAACAGGTTACAAAAGTTAAAAATGTTTATTCTATATTCTGGAAATAAATCTTTTTATCGGTTTATACTGGCGGCATCTCTTGCGGATGCCGCTATTCTTCTCTTTATCTGGAAATTCCTTAGTGATTCTGGCAGGTCAATGTGTGGACAGATTGAAAAAAATGTGATAGAATACAGTTCAATAATACAACAGAACCGGAGACGCAGTGTGTTTCGTCTCTGTATCATACAATTTTGCCGCTGCATCAGGCAGTCCGGCATAGAAAAAGAAGAATCCGTCAGGGTTCTGATGTTCTTGTCTATTTCAGACAGAGTATCCAGTAAATATTAAATTTGTTTTATATAGATAATAATATAGAAGGCTGAGGGAATTTTATGAGAGAAAAGTACGAATCATTATCGTTGGCAGTCCTGAAAGATCTTGCCAAAGCCAGAGGTTTGAAGGGAATTTCTGCATTACGAAAACCCGACTTAATCGAGCGTATGCTTCAGGAAGATGAGAAAGAAGAAAAACAGAAAGGTATAACTGTAAAATCTGAAGAAAAGCCTGCTATAGTAAAATATACTGCGGATAAAACGCAGCAGGAGCGAAGCATATCAGAAAGAGAACCCGGAGAAAATACGGAAAGAAGCGTACCTGAAAGAGCATTCCGTGAAAATACAGACACAGATTCTCAGGAAGAATCCAGAAGAAGCAGTGCTTACCGTGTTCCGGCAGAGACTGTACAGCTTGACAGTGGTGAAAAAGCTAACGGAATCCTTGAGGTCATGCCGGATGGTTTCGGGTTTATCCGATGTGAGAATTATCTTCCGGGAGAGAATGATGTATATGTGTCTCCCTCCCAGATCCGCAGATTTAATTTAAAGACCGGCGATATCATTCAGGGAAATATCCGAATTAAGACTCAGGGAGAGAAATTCAGCGCACTTTTATATCTGACATCTATCAATGGATTTCATCCAAGCGAGGGACAGAAACGATATAATTTCGAAGATATGACACCGATTTTTCCAAACGAACGTCTTGTAATGGAACGTCCGGGCGGAACCATGGCCATGAGAATCGTGGATCTGATAAGCCCGATCGGCAAGGGACAGCGAGGAATGATCGTATCTCCGCCAAAGGCAGGTAAAACCACACTTTTGAAGGATGTGGCCAAATCTCTTCTCAGAAATAATCCGTCCATGCATCTGATCATCCTTTTGATCGATGAGCGCCCGGAGGAAGTTACCGATATTAAAGAAGCAATTCATGGACCGAATGTGGAAGTGATCTATTCTACATTTGATGAACTTCCGGAGCATCATAAACGTGTATCGGAGATGGTCGTGGAGCGTGCGCGCCGTCTTGTAGAACACAAAAAAGACGTGACAATTCTTCTGGATTCCATTACAAGACTTGCGAGGGCGTATAACCTGATCATTCCGCCCAGCGGCAGAACCCTGTCAGGCGGTCTCGATCCGGCTGCTCTCCATATGCCGAAGCGTTTCTTCGGTGCTGCCAGAAACATGCGTGAGGGCGGAAGTCTGACAATCCTGGCCACGGCTCTTGTGGATACCGGAAGCAAAATGGACGATGTTATCTACGAGGAGTTCAAAGGAACAGGCAACATGGAGCTTGTGCTGGACCGCAAACTGCAGGAAAAACGTGTATTCCCGGCAATTGACATCCAGAAATCCGGTACGCGCCGTGAAGACCTTCTTCTCAGCCGTGATGAGCAGGAGGCAGTGTACAATATGCGCAGAGCTTTGAATGGTATGAAGCCTGATGAAGCAGTGGAGCAGATTCTGAACATGTTTTCCAGAACCCGCAGCAATGCGGAATTTGTTCAGATGGCTAAGAAACAGAAATTTTCATAAACAAGCAGAAAATGTTCCATCATTTTTTCTCAATGGGAAAACAGAAAATTTCATAAACGGCTTGCATTTGACAGGTGAGTATGTTATAATCAGAAAGCTGTTTAATAATGAATTCGTCAAATGAATACGAATAGAAAATACAATAACTATAGAGAGGTGAAAATCATGAGAGAAGGAATCCATCCGAATTATCATCAGGCAACTGTAACCTGCAACTGTGGTAACACATTCGTTACCGGTTCTACCAAATCTGATATCCACGTAGAAATCTGCTCCAAGTGCCATCCGTTCTATACCGGCCAGCAGAAAGCAGCTCAGGCTCGCGGACGTATTGATAAGTTCAATAAGAAATACGGCTTGAATAAATAATCAGATAATTATAGAAGTAATGTGAAGGTTGAGGTTGGGAAATCTCAACCTTTCTTTGCACTTGGGCAGAGATTACCGGCCCTTACAGAATTTAGGAGAATGAAATGAAATCATCGAATATTGGTGGTCAGGCAGTCATGGAAGGTATCATGATGCGGCACCAGGACAAATATTCCATTGCTGTCCGCCGCCCTGACAACGGAATTGAGTTAAAGACGGAAGATTACAAGTGTATTTTCGGAAAAGCTGCTTTCTGGCGCAAGCCGATCATCCGCGGTGTGGTAAGCTTTGTGGATTCCCTTGTGATGGGAACAAAATGTCTGATGTATTCCGCTGAGATCGTGGGAGATGAGGAGGATGAGGATTACGCATCCAAAACAGCTCACCTTACTGAAGAACAGAAGGCTGCACAGAAAGAAAAAGAAGATAAACAGTTTAAATGGCTTCTGTATATAACAGTTGCCATATCCATTGTAGTTTCCATCGGAGCGTTTATGCTCCTTCCGTACGTACTTGCGAGTCTTTGCAGGAAGGTCGGTGCCTCTGAGTTTGTTGTCACTGTAGTGGAAGCCTTCGTGAAACTGGCACTCTTTATGGGATATATGCTTCTGATTTCCAGAATGAAAGATATCCAGAGAACATTTATGTATCATGGAGCCGAGCATAAGTGCATTAATTGTGTGGAACACGGTCTGCCCCTTACTGTAGAGAATGTAATGAGCAGTTCCCGTCAGCATAAACGATGCGGAACCAGTTTTCTGTTTCTGGTTATGCTGGTGAGTATTGTGCTTCATTTTATATTTGTTCTGGTTCCGGTTTACTGGGTACGCCTTTTCGGACGTCTTCTGATGGTCCCGGTAGTATCCGGAATTTCCTTTGAGATTATCCAGTGGGCAGGCAGGACGGACAGCAAATTTGCGGATATTATGAGCAAACCGGGACTTGCCATGCAGAAACTGACGACGAAAGAACCGACGCCGGATATGGTGGAGGTTGCAATTAAGGCCGTAGAAGCGGTATTTGACTGGAAAGCCTATCTGAAAGAAGAATTTGGTGTGGAAGTGGAAGAGGAAGAAGTGTATTCAGCTGAACACCAGACAGAAGAAATATTAGCAGCCGGCATTTCAGAATCAGCCGTTACAGGGGAAGCAGTCCATGACAGCATTTAGAACGCTTCTTCAAGAGGGAACAGATATCCTGAGAAATGCCGGAATCGGGGAAGCCGGGCTGGATGCCTGGCTCCTTCTGGAATATGCCAGCGGCAAAAGCCGTGCCTGGTATTATGCCCACGATAAGGAGGAAGCAGATCCGGAGATAAGGGAAGTTTATCTGGACGCCTGCCGCAAACGTGCAGAGCATGTGCCGCTGCAGCATCTGACTCACAAAGCATATTTTATGGAATATGAGTTTTATGTGGACAGGAATGTTCTGATTCCCAGACAGGATACGGAAACATTGGTAGAACATGCGCGCAGCATCCTGAAAACGAGGACCGGTTCCAGGATTCTGGATATGTGTACGGGATCCGGCTGCATCCTCATCAGTCTTCTGGCAGACAAAGAAGACAGTTTCGGAACAGGTACGGACATTTCGCCGGGGGCACTTGAAATTGCCAGGCGTAATGCACAGAGTATCGGTGTGGCGGACAGAGCAGTGTTTGCAGAAAGTGATTTGTTTTCAGGTGATGTTTTTCAGAAAAAAGATGGAAAAGAACCTGAAAAGTATGATATGCTTATTTCAAATCCTCCTTATATCCCTACGGAAGAAATCAGGGGACTTATGGAGGAAGTAAGACTTCATGATCCGGTTCTTGCATTGGACGGGAGAGAAGACGGACTGTATTTTTACCGTGCGATTACCCATGGAGCCGGTCAGTATCTGAAGTGTGGAGGATGGCTCCTTTATGAGATCGGCTGTGATCAGGGAGCGGATGTAGCCGCGCTGATGATACAGGAAGGCTTTGTATCGGTAGATGTAAAGCAGGACCTGACAGGTCATGACAGGGTGGTCATGGGACAAAAACCGCCCGGAGTTTTTTTACATCAGGAGGATGAACATGTTTGATAAATTGGAAGATCTGCTTATCCGCTTCGATGAAGTATTGAATGAACTGGGAGAGCCGGGAGTTACCGACAACCCGGAACACTTCCAGAAGCTGATGAAAGAGCAGAGCGAACTGCAGCCCATTGTGGATGCATACAAAGAATACAAGAATTGTAAAGAAACCATCCAGGACAGTCTTTCCATGCTGGAAGAGGAGAAGGATGAGGAAATGCGCGAGATGCTCAAGGAAGAGCTTTCTGAGGCCAGAAAACGCGTGGAGGAACTGGAACGGGAGATCAAGATCCTGCTTCTGCCAAAGGATCCGAACGATAACAAGAACGTTATTGTGGAAATCCGTGCGGGGGCAGGCGGAGATGAGGCGGCTCTTTTTGCAGCAGAGATTTACCGTATGTATGTAAAATACGCAGAATCCCTTCGCTGGAAGACGGAGATGATGAGCCTGAACGAAAACGGAATCGGCGGTTTTAAGGAAGTAACATTTATGATCACCGGTAATGGTGCTTATTCCCGCCTGAAATATGAGAGCGGTGTGCATCGCGTGCAGCGTGTTCCGGAGACCGAATCCGGCGGAAGAATTCACACATCGACCTGTACAGTGGCAATCATGCCTGAAGCGGAAGAGATTGATTTCCAGCTGGATCTCAATGACTGCAAATTTGATGTGTTCCGTGCATCCGGCAATGGCGGACAGTGTGTCAATACCACAGACTCTGCCGTACGCCTGACTCATATTCCTACAGGAATCGTGATTTCCTGCCAGGATGAGAAGTCACAGCTTAAGAACAAGGACAAAGCATTGAAGGTGCTCCGATCCCGTCTTTATGAGATGGAGCTGGCCAAGCAGCATGATGCTGAGGCAGAAGCCAGAAGAAGCCAGATCGGTACCGGAGACCGTTCAGAGAAGATCAGAACCTATAATTTCCCCCAAGGACGTGTGACAGACCACAGGATCAAGCTGACGCTTCATCGGCTGGAAAGTGTGCTGAACGGTGACCTCACAGAAATTATTGACAGTCTGATCGCAGCTGATCAGGCTGCAAAATTAAGTAATCTCCAGAATGACAACTGAGGAATCTGACTGATTTATTAAATTGTGCATATATATGAAATAAGAAAGGGAAGAAAATGAAAAAAACAGCACTTGTGATCATGGCGGCAGGCATTGGAAGCCGCTTTGGGAAAGGTATCAAACAGTTGGCACCGGTAGGACCGAATGGAGAAATTATCATGGATTATTCTATTCATGATGCACTGGAAGCAGGTTTCAACAAGGTTGTATTTATCATCCGCAAAGATATCGAGGAAGAATTCCGCAGCGTGATCGGAAACAGAATCGAAAAAATTACAGAAGTTGCTTATGCATTTCAGGCACTGGAAGATCTTCCGGAAGGATTTTCCGCTCCTGCGGAACGTACGAAACCCTGGGGAACCGGACAGGCAGTTCTGGCAGCTAAAAAAGTACTGGATGAGCCTTTTGCGGTGATCAATGCAGATGATTACTATGGAAAAGCAGCCTATAGAATCGTACATGACTATCTTGTACAGGAACAGCCCCAGGATGATCTGCTCCATATTTGTATGGCAGGCTTCCGTCTGGGAAATACGCTCAGTGATAACGGAAGTGTAACAAGAGGAATTTGCCATGTGGAAGATGGTGCTCTGACCGGAGTTACTGAAACACATGATATTTTTAAGACTGCTGCCGGTGCAGAAACACGCAGCGAGGATGGTACAGTTACTCCTCTGGATACCAGAAGTCTTGTGTCCATGAATATGTGGGGACTGACACCTGCATTTATGGATACCCTTGAAAACGGGTTTGTGGAATTCTTAAGTGATCTGGCACCGGAAGATATTAAGAAAGAGTATCTTCTTCCGGAAATGATTGATCGCCTGATCAAGGCCGGAACTGCAAAAGTTGATGTACTTGAGACGAAGGATACCTGGTTTGGCGTAACTTATCAGGAAGATAAGGAATCTGTGATGGCAGCGTTCCGTAACCTGGTTTCAGAGGGCGTTTATCCGGCAGACCTTTACGCAAAAGACTGACAACATTAAGCCTGCTGTGAATAAAACAGCAGTATCGCAAGTGAATCAGGCAGGTAAGGAGATTATTATGGGAAAATATTTTGGAACAGACGGCTTCCGCGGTGAAGCAAATGTAAAACTGACAGTGGATCATGCATTTAAAGTAGGACGTTATGTGGGCTGGTATTATGGCCGTGACCACAAAGCCAAGATCGTTATCGGCAAAGATACCAGAAGAAGCAGCTATATGTTTGAATATGCTCTGGTAGCCGGACTGACAGCATCCGGAGCAGATGCTTATCTGCTTCATGTTACGACAACACCAAGTGTATCTTATGCTGTAAGAACCGAAGATTTTGACTGCGGAATCATGATTTCCGCCAGCCATAATCCGTTTTATGACAACGGAATCAAGCTCCTGAACGGAAATGGACAGAAGATTGAGGCTTCCATCGAAGAACGGATCGAGGCATATCTGGATGGTGACATTGAAGAACTGCCTCTTGCGACAAAAGAGGATATCGGAAGGACAATTGACTTTGCCTCCGGACGCAACCGTTATATCGGATATCTGATTTCCATTCCCAGCCGTGATTTTAAGAACATCAAGGTTGGTCTGGACTGTGCGAACGGAAGCTCTTCTGCAATTGCCAAGAGTGTTTTTGATGCATTGAGAGCAAAAACCTATGTGATCAATAACAATCCGGACGGAACGAACATCAATACCAACTGCGGATCCACGCATATCGAAGTGCTTCAGAGATATGTGGTAGATAACGGACTGGATATCGGCTTTGCCTATGATGGTGATGCCGACCGCTGTATTGCTGTGGATCATAGAGGAAATATCATTGACGGAGACAAGATCATGTATGTCTGCGGCAAGTATCTGATGGAAAAAGGCAAGCTCAACGGCAATACTGTTGTAACGACGGTTATGTCCAATCTGGGACTTTACAAAGCTCTTGACAGAGAAGGCATGCGCTATGAGCAGACTGCTGTAGGTGATAAATATGTGGCAGAGAATATGCTGGAAAATAATTACAGTATCGGCGGTGAGCAGTCCGGGCATATTATCTTCAGCCGTTATGCCGCAACCGGTGACGGAATTCTGACTTCTCTCATGCTCATGGAAACCTGTGTTGAGAAAAAAAGCACACTCTGTGATCTTGCAAAAGAAATGAAAGTTTATCCGCAGCTTCTGCGTAATGTGCGTGTCGCAGACAAAAAAGAAGCCAGAGAAAATCCGGCTGTTGTGGCAGCTGTGAATGCAGCCGCAGAAGCACTGGGTGATGACGGACGTATTCTGGTAAGAGAGAGCGGCACAGAACCGGTGATCCGTGTCATGGTGGAAGCCGGTACTGATGACATCTGCCGTGAGCATGTGGAAAATGTAATCAGAGTAATGGAAGCTGAAGGGCTGGTTGTAGAATAAAATAAGGGAACACATGAAAAATAAAAGAGTATCATGGATTTTGGCAGCCTGCGCGGGAATGTTCCTGCTTTCAGGCTGCGGCAGTGAAAAACAGAAAATATTTCAGCAGGCTGAGAAAGATATGGCGCAGGGAAGCTATGAATATGCACGCCAGGGCTTTGAAGCCAGTGTCTCCAATGAATGGAAAGTGGCGGAATCCTATCGCGGTGCAGGAATCTGCAGTCTTCGTCTGGGAAATTATGAGGATGCGATTGCTTATTTTACGAATGCACTGAATTGTGAGAAGGTGAGTAAATCTCTGGCCAGAGATATCCTGTCCTATCGTGCTGCGGCACAGTGGCATGCGAGGCTTCTGGATGATGCTATGGCTGATTGTCAGACTCTGGCGGAAGATTATACGATGGATGCAGATACGTATTATCTTACAGGAAAGATTGCTCTTGCGATGGATTCTTATGATGAAGCGGCATCTAATTTCAGTCAGGCTTATGAAGAAGACTCCACGTATGACAGAGCCATTGAAATATATGAGGCATATCTGGAACAGGATATGGAAGCTGACGGAACAAAATATCTGGAGGCGGCACTCACGACAGAGGCAAAAGATGCTGAGGATTACTGCGATCGGGGACGCGTCTATTATTACATGGAAGACTACGCCAATGCCCAGAAGGAACTGATCGAGGCGTCCAATAAGGGAAATACAGAGGCTCTGATGTATCTGGGAATGGTATATCAGGCACAGAATGATATTTCCAATGCGCGTTCCATGTATCAGGATTATATTTCCGGTGCAGATTCACCTGCAAAGGGATATAACGGCCTGGCACTCTGTGATATTGCAGAGGGCAATTACGCGGATGCTCTGACAAATATCAGCAATGGCCTTCCTGCAGCTACAACAGAAGAGATGCAGGATCTTTTGTATAATGAGATGGTAGTTTATGAAAAACAGCTTGATTTTGCCACTGCTCTTCAAAAAGCCCGGGAATATCTGGAAATTTTCCCGGAAGATGAGAAAGTTGAGCGGGAAATGAAATTCTTACAGACTCGTGTAGGGACTACACAGTAAGGATGTGTTTATGCAGTTTTACGACTTTAAAGAAATAGAAGAACGTGTTATTCTGGTAGGAGTACAGATGGATCATGGCGAGGATACATCCGGGTCTCTTGATGAACTTGAAGAACTTGCGCAGACGGCAGGGGCTGTAACTGTGGGAAGGATTATTCAGAACCGTGAAGCCGTACATCCCGGAACTTACATCGGCAAAGGCAAAATAGACGAGGTGCGGTCGCTGGTTCTGGCTATGGATGCCAATGGCATTATCTGTGATGATGAGCTTTCACCGGCCCAGATGAATAATCTGGAACGGGAACTGGAATGCAAAGTGATGGACAGAACTCTGCTGATCCTGGATATTTTCGCAAAGAGGGCTGTGACCAGTGAAGGAAAGATTCAGGTGGAACTGGCTCAGCTGCGCTATCGTGCGGCACGCCTTGTCGGTCTTCGGGAATCCCTTTCCAGACTGGGCGGAGGTATTGGTACCAGAGGCCCCGGTGAGAAGAAACTGGAAACTGACCGGCGTCTGATCCGTACCAGGATCACGGCTCTCAAAGAAGAGCTTTCCCAGGTGGAGAAACACCGTGAACTGATCCGTTCCAGACGTTCCTCGGGAAATCTGAAGACAGCTGCTATTGTAGGGTATACCAATGCGGGAAAATCCACACTTTTGAATACGCTGACCGGAGCAGAGGTGCTTTCCGAGGATAAACTGTTTGCCACACTGGATCCTACGACCCGTCTTCTGGAACTTCCGGATGGACAGCAGATTCTATTGACTGACACGGTAGGTTTTATCCGCAAGCTTCCCCACCATCTGGTAGAGGCTTTTAAGAGCACTCTGGAGGAGGCGAAGTACGCGGATTATATTATTCATGTTGTGGACGTATCCAATCCTCAGGCAGAGATGCAGATGCATGTGGTGTACGAAACGCTTCAACAGCTTGGTGCCGCAGGCAAAAAGGTCATTACCCTTCTGAATAAACAGGATCTTGCTTTGGAAGAGCAGATCCGGGATTTCAGGGCAGACTACACACTGAAGATTTCTGCGAAAACAGGTCAGGGACTGACTGAACTGCAGGATCTTTTGTCCAGACTGCTTTCGGAAGATCAGATCTATATTGAACGGCTGTTCCCGTATCAGGAGGCAGGCAAAATTCAGCTGATTCGTGAGTATGGACAGCTTCTGGAAGAAGAATATACCGAGAATGGGATTGCGGTGAAAGCCAGAGTTCCCATGGAGATTTATCCGCGTGTTTATTAGAAATAAACAAACACCATATTGTGTGTTAACAGAAATGTAACACAAGATATGGTGTTTTTTATATTGACGCAGATAAGATAGTCTGATACAATAGGTCTACAGCTTTAAGGGTGAACGGTAACAGTTTAAGAGGAAGCAGAGGAGGTTTGCATGCTATGTTTCAGGTAGTAAAACGTGATGGAGAGATTGCTGATTTTTCCATGGGAAAAATCACATCAGCAATAGATAAAGCATTTGTGGCAAAAGAGAAGAATTACAGTAAGGATATGATCGATCTGCTGGGGCTTCGTGTGACAGCGGATTTTCAGAATAAAATCAAAGATAATCAGATTACTGTGGAAGATATTCAGGACAGTGTGGAAAATGTGCTGATCCAGGCCGGATATGCGGATGTTGCCAAGGCATATATCCTTTACCGCAAACAGCGGGAAAAAGTCCGCAATATGAAATCTACAATCCTGGATTATAAAGAGATCGTAAACAGTTATGTAAAGGTAGAGGACTGGCGCGTAAAAGAAAATTCCACGGTGACATATTCCGTAGGAGGACTGATCCTGAGCAATTCCGGTGCAGTAACTGCCAATTACTGGCTGTCCGAGATTTATGATAACGAAATCGCGGATGCTCACAGAAATGCGGATATCCATATCCACGACCTTTCCATGCTTACCGGTTACTGCGCCGGCTGGTCCCTGAAACAGCTGATTCAGGAAGGTCTCGGAGGAATTGAAGGAAAGATTACTTCTTCTCCTGCAAAACACCTGAGTGTACTTTGCAACCAGATGGTGAATTTCCTGGGAATTATGCAGAACGAGTGGGCCGGTGCCCAGGCATTTTCTTCCTTTGACACGTATCTGGCGCCTTTTGTGAAAGCAGACAACCTGTCTTATCCGGAAGTAAAAAAATGTATAGAATCTTTTATTTACGGTGTGAATACACCCAGCCGCTGGGGAACACAGGCTCCATTTTCCAATATCACGCTGGACTGGACGGTTCCGGACGATCTTGCAGAACTTCCGGCTATCGTAGGCGGCAGGGAGATGGATTTCAAATACAAAGACTGCAAGAAAGAAATGGATATGGTCAATAGGGCATTTATTGAAACAATGATCGAAGGGGATGCCCACGGACGCGGATTCCAGTCTCCGATTCCCACCTATTCCATTACACAAGATTTTGTCTGGTCTGATACAGAAAACAATCGTCTTCTTTTTGAGATGACAGCGAAATACGGAACGCCGTATTTTTCCAATTATATCAACAGTGATATGAAACCAAGTGACATCCGCAGCATGTGCTGCCGTCTGCGCCTGGATCTGCGTGAGCTTCGCAAGAAGAGCGGCGGATTCTTTGGTTCCGGTGAAAGCACCGGTTCTGTGGGTGTTGTGACAATTAATATGCCAAGAATCGCCTATCTGTCAAAAACTCCGGAAGAGTTTTACCGCAGACTGGATCATATGATGGATATTGCTGCCAGATCCCTTCACATAAAGAGAGAAGTCATCAGCAAGCTGCTGGATGAAGGACTTTACCCATATACGAAGAGATATCTGGGAAGCTTTAATAATCATTTTTCAACGATCGGTCTTGTGGGTATGAACGAAGCCGGCCTGAATGCATGCTGGCTGGGATGTGATATGACAGATGAGCGCACCCAGAAATTTACGAAAGAAGTTCTGGAGCATATGCGCAGCCGTCTTTCTGATTATCAGGAGCTGTATGAGGGTGAATTATTCAATCTGGAGGCGACTCCGGCAGAGTCCACCGCATATCGTCTTGCAAAACACGACAGGAAGCGCTGGCCGGATATCCGTACTGCAGGAAGCAAGGGAGATATTCCGTATTATACCAACAGTTCGCATCTGCCGGTGGAATTCAGCTCAGATATTTTTGATGCGCTGGATATCCAGGATGAATTGCAGACACTGTATACTTCCGGTACGGTATTCCATGGTTTCCTTGGAGAAAAACTTCCTGACTGGAAGGCAGCCGCTTCTCTTGTGAGAAAGATTGCAGAAAATTACCGCCTTCCGTATTACACGATTTCTCCCACATATTCCGTCTGCCAGGAGCATGGATATTTGAGCGGGGAACACTTCACCTGCCCGAAATGCGGCAAGAAGGCGGAAGTTTACAGCCGTATTACCGGTTATTACCGTCCGGTCCAGAACTGGAACGATGGTAAGGCTCAGGAATATAAGAACCGTACTCTGTATGATGTTTCTAATTCAAGACTTAAAAAGGTCCACACAAGTGTTGTGACTCTTACTGAGGATGATGTAAAGGTACAGCCGCTTGAGACACATAAGTATTTATTTACTACCAGCACTTGTCCAAATTGCCGCATGGCGAAGAAGATGCTGGAAGGTGAAGATCTGGAGATCATTGATGCGGAGAAAAATCCGGAAATGGCAAGACAGTTCGGAATCATGCAGGCACCGACCCTGGTCATCGCAGATGGGGAACACCTGACGAAGTATGTGAATGCGTCCAATATTCAGAGATATGTGGATGAGGAACTTTAAAAAATTGAAAAAAGCGAAAAAAGCAAATTAAAAAACAGAACATGCATCCGGGAATGCGGCTTTGACGGAATCGTGAAAGTGTATTCCCGGATGTTTAGTCATACAATAAAAGTCATTTTACAGCAAACAACAGAAATTGTGCCGCAAAGTGACTTTTATGTAGCTGTTTCTCATTATTCAATGGATTTTATCATTTGTATGAAGAATCTTTTTCTGTGAGTGACTGCACAGTTTTCTCTTATTATACAGTTGCATCTTCTAATTGCTGGCGCAGAGTATTGATAAGCCTGTCTTTTTCAGCGAGAGCAGCATCTTTCTCTGTAAGAGCAGCATCTCTCTGTGCGAGAGCAGCGTCTTTCTCTGTAAGGGCAGCATCTTTCTGTGCAATAACTGTATCTTTCTCTTCTACCTGTGCAGTCAGGTCGTCGATCATGAGTCTGGCAGTATTGCGGTCCATCATCACTAATTCTTTTGAAAACATGCTGATCATCCTTTCCACATTTTCGCAGATATCATAGATATGCTGGTAAACCGGCCTGAACTCAGGATACTGGGAGATCAGCCGGATAATGTGTTCCGGTTGATCAAAGCTGAGAAAAGCAAGCCATGCTTCCAGCTGGTTACGGATACCATTATTGTAGAAACTTTTTTTGAAAATATCAAGAGGGATCATATAAATTTGCATAGGAATATGAACAGACAGCCCTGTGTCAAATTCAAATTGTGCATGATGGATATAGGTATTCGGGAATTCTCTGAATACGGGAGGTGAAAATTCATAAAAAATGATCGTATAGACTTCACGGATGTCATTATAGGAAAACTCTTTTTTCTTACGATTGCGTATGCGTTTATACTGCCGCAGCATCAGATCTGAAGCATAACAGGCTGACCGTTCTCCGGGGAAATAGTAACCAACCTTTTGAACTTCCACATCTGCGATCCTTCCATCTTCAAATTCCACTACAATATCCGTCACAAGCAGGGAACCTTCGTCAGTAAGGCGTGTGGAATCATTGGGAAGGATCTGCCTGATACGGACATTTTCTTTCAGGATCAGAGAAAGGAGAGCTTCCAGACGTTCCGGTACATATTCCGGATTAAATATTTCTTTAAAATAAGGATCATAAAGGATCTTGATTCCTCTGGCGCCTGTACAGTAGTCAAGAAAACGATTCTGTTCCTCCTGCATCCAGGAAGAAAAAGTCATCTGCATCGCAGCATTGTGACGAATCTCATCAAGTACCGCATTCCGGCTGCGGATATTGGGAAAAAATGCTTTTAAATTGGTTTTCATAATACCTCCTGTAAAAGGGAACATCTTCCGGAGACAACCCGGACCGAATAAATTAGATTAAGTATAGAAATTACAGATATCTGATGTATTCAGGATAACACGGGCATGTTTTAGTGGCAAGAAAAATCGTACGACAGATTATGACAACAACCGGAAAAGTGGATCTCTATGGTAGCAATAGCTGCATGTACATCTGCAATGTCAAGAATGATGTTATTGCTCTCATTGACAGGTATGGAAATACCGTTGTAAGATATTAAAAGGTAATAAGAGAACTCAGGGTAAAAAAGCAAGATGACACGTGTTTAGATTTGAAAAAACTGATGACAGGCATTATAAACTTTGCACCGAATGATGAGGAAAGAAGATGGCGAGGTATCATATGTGTAAAGAAAAAATTGGAAGACCAGTAAGAGTTACAAGTATCGGATTCAATGACTGCGATTTTGATAAGGTTCTTGATATTATTGATTCAGAAGGCGAGTATGGAGCAGATATGATTATTCTGCCGGAAGCGTGGAGAGGGTTTGAATCAGAGCCGGAGACATTGACAGGAATTACGGTTTCTTCTGTAGCAAAAATTGCAAAAAAGCATAATACTTATATTGCATGTCCGATCTATAGAAAATGTGAAGACGGGAAGTGTTTTAACTCGAATGTATTAATTGATCGAAACGGAGAAGTTGTATTTGTATATGATAAAGTATTTCCTTATTGGGAAGAATTTGAATCAAACAGGAATCTTCATGTGGGAACAGAGGCGGCTGTCTTTGAAACAGATTTTGGACGGATTGGGATGGCCACTTGCTTTGATGCAAATTTTCCGGAAGTATGGAAACGACTTGCTGATTTAAAAGCAGAAATGGTAATATGGGCCAGTGCTTATTCGGCAGGGAGTACTCTTCAGGCTCACGCTTTAAATCATCATTATTATATCGTGACATCTACTTTATTGCGGGACTGTACGGTTTTTGACATTACAGGTCGTGAATTACTTTATGAAAAAAGCGATAGCATTAATATCAGTCGTATTGTTCTTGATTTGGACAGAGGAATTTATCATGAGAATTTTAATATGGATTAGAGTGGTATTATAAAGAAGAGGAAGGGCTGATTATAATAATTCCTGATTATTTACAGGATCCTCTTAATCGTCCATGTAAAAGTGCGTACTCATTTAAAATTGCTGTGGACAATTAACATGTAAAGTAAGAGAGGAACGGAGGTTGCAGCAGATATGGAGAAAACAGCAAAGAAAATTCTGGTGATAGACGCCTGTGTGCGCCGGGAGGAATCCCGTACAAGGAAGCTGATGGACCGGGCGGTGCAGACTTTAAAAAAGATTCACCCTCACTGGCAGTTTGAAATGCTTTCCCTGATGGATCTGGACCTGAAATACTGGAATACCCGGTCGCTGAAAGAAAGAGATGAGCTCCTTGCAAAAAAAGAATACGATGCACCTGTTTTTGCTTACGGAAATCAGTTCCGGGAAGCTGACGGGGTAATCGTGGCGGCACCCTTCTGGGATCTGAGCATTCCGGCTGTGCTGAAAGTTTATATCGAAAATATTTCCGCGGAAGGTATTACCTTCGGATGCGGGCCGGAAGGACTTTACGGGCTTTGCAGGGCACAGTGGCTGCTGTTTCTTACCACAAGGGGCGGCATATGGGAAGGATCAGACATGGAGCAGGGAAGCAGGTATATGGAAGCGATATCCGGATTCTTTGGCATCGATCGCTACCTTCATGTTTATGCAGATGGTATTGATATTGATACACTGGATGGTGAGAGGATTCTGGAGGAAGCCCTGCTGGAAGTGGAACATATTTGTTCAGAATTATAAAGAAGCCTTCGCACATTGAGTTCAGGGAAGCGAATATTTCAATGAATTTTAGAAATTTTCTATAAATGAATTGGAAAGTTAAGTTTATGCTCCCTGAGTTTATGCTCCCTGAACTCAATGTTTTCATCCGTATTTAGCACAATACAATAATTTTTCTTGGTATTGTCTGGGGAGGAATGCTTCTGGTCGTAGTCGTATAATAAACTAACAAAGTCCGGTTTCCCAGGCTGCAGGTGAAATTCTGCCCATTGATTGTTCTGACAACGGTATTACCAGCAACATTAAGGCTCAAAGAACCGTCAGCTGCAACCAGATTATTATTAAATTCACTCAACAGTATCTGTTCTCTTCCATTTAGCGCTGTAATAATCTGTGCTCGATACTGCGGCGGAAAAATCATCGGAACCGGCAGATTGCTGTCATAAAAAGCTGCCACCGCCATTCCGGGACGAAGATGCCGGTTATCAATCACATGAGTTTCCGGACCTATCATAAAATTTACGATACCTTCACCTGTGGCAATGGCTGCCATCTGCTCACAGCAGTCTGTTCCCATCGAAACACTTACGATGGTTCCTGTTACAGGTACATAATCAGAATATGCCATAATAACTTTTGCTATTATTCAGTATAATCATTATGCTCGACGGCAATATGACAAGCTGAATAACGATACCCTTTTTTTTAGAATATGAATTTCTTCAGAGATGTTGCATAAAAATCTCTGTATTTCTCACAACAGAACAGAAACTGCTGCTTTATTATATTGATAAACTATTCGATATGTGTTTTTGATGTCGTGAAAGTGTATAAAACATCTTTCGGACAATAAGAAAAACTGTGGAAAATACCGGGAAAAATATTGACAGCAACACATATTATATGTTATAAATAATGCACCAAAAAACCGTTGAAGAAGAGTGAGTACCTTTTATTCATCTGATTACAGAGAGCTGTTGTTGGTGGAAGACAGTATCGGACATAAGAGGGAATGGGCTTCGGAGGGCGAGCAGAAGTAAGTATGCGAGCCGGAGAGAACACTCCGTTATCAAATTCAGCATATGTCAGTATGCGATGAGTGGGTATGTGAATACCAAGCCGGGTGGCACCGCAGGAGTTTTACTCTTGTCCCTGCAAGAAATGTATTGTGGGAGACGAGGGTATTTTTTTATGAAAAAATGGCAGTAGCCAGAGAAATGAAAGGAGAAAACTGAATATGAGTGAAACAAAGAAAATCCCTTACAAAATTTATCTGGAAGAACAGGAAATGCCGAAGGAATGGTATAATGTACGCGCAGATATGAAGAACAAACCTGCACCGCTTCTGAATCCGGGAACGCTGAAACCGATGACTGCGGAAGAACTGGGTGTTGTTTTCTGCGATGAACTGGTTAAACAGGAACTGGATAATGATAATGCATATATTCCGATTCCGGAAGAAATCCGCAGTTTTTACAAAATGTACCGCCCGTCTCCATTAGTCAGAGCGTACTGCCTGGAAGAAAAGCTGCAGACTCCGGCGAAGATTTACTATAAATTTGAAGGCAACAACACCAGCGGAAGCCATAAACTGAATTCTGCCATTGCACAGGCATATTATGCCAAGAAACAGGGATTAAAAGGCGTTACCACAGAGACTGGAGCCGGTCAGTGGGGAACTGCGCTTTCCATGGCGTGTGCATACCTTGGTCTTGACTGCAAAGTTTTCATGGTAAAATGTTCTTATGAGCAGAAACCGTTCCGGCGTGAAGTAATGAGAACATACGGTGCCGATGTGACCCCATCTCCGTCCATGACTACTGAGATTGGAAAGAAGATCCTGGCAGAGCATCCGGGAACTACCGGAAGTCTTGGATGTGCGATCTCGGAAGCTGTAGAATGTGCGACAGGACAGGAAGGATACCGTTATGTTCTGGGAAGCGTTTTGAATCAGGTATTGCTTCATCAGTCTGTGATAGGTCTGGAAACAAAAGCAGCTCTCGATAAATATGGAATAAAAGCAGATATGATCATTGGCTGTGCTGGCGGCGGTTCCAATCTTGGCGGTCTGATTTCTCCGTTTATGGGTGAAAAACTGCGGGGAGAAGCAGATTATCAGTTTATTGCAGTAGAACCGGCTTCATGCCCGAGTCTTACAAGAGGAAAATATGTGTATGATTTCTGTGATACCGGTATGGTAACGCCTCTTGCAAAAATGTATACACTGGGAAGCGGTTTTATTCCATCGGCAAATCACGCGGGCGGGCTGCGCTATCATGGTATGAGCTCTACCCTGTCACAGCTTTATGCGGATGGACTGATGGAGGCACGATGCGTAGAGCAGACATCTGTATTTGAGGCAGCGGAGATGTTTGCAAGAGTAGAGGGCATCCTTCCTGCACCGGAAAGCTCTCATGCAATCCGTGTTGCGATCGATGAGGCATTGAAATGTAAAGAGACAGGAGAGGAGAAAACGATTGTCTTTGGCCTGACGGGAACCGGATATTTTGATATGGTTGCATATGAAAAATACAATAACGGTGAAATGTCTGATTACATTCCAACGGATGCAGATCTGCAGGTAGGATTTGACGGAATTCCGAAATTCCCCGGAAATGAAATCTGAAAAAGTTAAATATAAAAAGCCGGTGTTTACCGGCTTTTTATATTTTATCCCTGGTTCTGTGCTGCGACCAGGTGGGAAGCACCGTACATTTCACGAAGCTTCGGTTTTTCAATCTTGCCGGTGGCATTTCTTGGTACATCGGCAAAGATGATTTTGCGTGGGCGTTTGTAACGAGGCAGTTTTTTACAGAAGAGTTCAATATCTTCTTCGGTGCAGATGATGCCCGGTTTCAGCTGGATAATAGCAGCGGAGATTTCTCCGAGACGGGGATCGGGAAGACCGATCACAGCCACATCCAGGATAGCATCGTTTGTGCGCAGGAAATCTTCAATCTGAACAGGGTAAATATTTTCGCCGCCGCTGATGATGACATCTTTTTTGCGGTCTACCAGGAAAATAAAACCGTCTTCATCTTCCATAGCCATATCGCCTGTGTACAGCCAGTCTCCGTGAAGTACTTCGCTGGTGGATTTCGAGTCGTTGTAGTAGCAGACCATGACGCCGGGACCTTTGACAGCAAGTTCACCGGTTTCGCCCTGTTTTACCGGATTTCCGTTCTCATCGATAATTTTGGTTTCCCATCCGTAGCCGGCTTTGCCGATCGCACCGACTTTGTGGATATTCTCCACTCCGAGGTGAACACAGCCCGGTCCTATGGATTCGCTGAGTCCATAGTTGGTGTCATACTGATGATGCGGGAAATATTTCTTCCAGTGTCTGATCAGGCTCTGCGGAACCGGCTGTGCGCCGATATGCATCAGGCGCCACTGGTCAAGCTGATACATGTCAAGCTTGATCTCGCCGCTGTCCAGGGCGAGCAGCAGATCCTGAGCCCATGGGACAAGAAGCCAGACGATGGTGCATTTTTCTTCGGAAACAGCCCGGAGAATGAATTCCGGATTGGTTCCTTTGAGAAGAACAGCCTTGCCGCCCACCAGAAAACTGCCGAACCAGTGCATCTTGGCGCCTGTGTGATACAGAGGCGGAATGCACAGGAATACGTCGTCTTTGGTCTGACCGTGGTGGTGCTGCTCTGTCAGTGCGGCATGCATCAGGGCACGGTGCGTATGCAGAATAGCCTTCGGGAAACCGGTGGTTCCGGAAGAAAAATAAATTGCGGCATAATCTTCATCTGTAATGTTGATTCTGGGTGACTGGCTGGAGCAGTTCGCGGTATGCATGGTATAATCTTCTGCGAATCCCGGGCAGCCGTCACCTACATAGTAGAGAAGGCGGTGCTTGCCGATCTCATCTGCAATTTCTTCCACACGGCCGATAAACTCCGGACCGAAAACAAGAATATCCACTTCCGCCAGATCCAGACAGTACTGGATCTCTTCCGCAGAATAACGGAAATTCAGCGGTACTGCAAGAGCTCCTGTTTTCAGGATACCGAAATAAATAGGAAGCCATTCCAGACAGTTCATCAGGAGAATGGCAACCTTATCTCCTTTCTGAACACCTCGTTCCAGAAGAAGATTGGCAAAACGATTGGCTTTTTCATTAAAAACATTCCATGTAATTTCACGGCGGTAGTAGGATGCACGTACCGGCTCGATTAATTCATATTCTTTCCATGTAACGCGTCTTGTCTCCGGCATTTCCGGATTGATCTCCACGAGACAGACATCTTCGCCGTAAAGACGGCAGTTCTTTTCCAAAATTTCTGTGATAGGCATAGGTTACCCCTTTCTGGCCTGTATTATTTTGTCACGCTTTAAAGCGCCTAATTGCTAAAGTTCATATTAATGGATTTTGCAAAAAAAGTCAACCGCTATTTTGTCAATCTATACAAAAAAAGAATAAATAGAAAAACAAATTTGTTGAAAAATATTGACATTTGTTCAAAAGGTGATATACTGAAACAGATAATTTAACAATTAAAAGCGTTACGCTTTAAAGCGTGAAATAAAATGAGGGAGGATAAACTTATGGCGGTTAAACTTTTATTGTTAATCATTTTTTTCGCAGTTATGGTCGGCGTGGGAGTGGTATCCCGCAAACATGCGTCCAATGTGAATGATTTTGTACTGGGAGGAAGAAGTGTAGGTCCCTGGCTGACAGCGTTTGCCTATGGAACGTCCTATTTTTCTGCAGTAGTGTTTGTGGGTTATGCGGGACAGTTCGGATGGAAATATGGTCTTGCATCCACCTGGATCGGACTTGGCAACGCGTTCCTTGGGAGTCTGCTGGCATGGGTGGTTCTCGGCAGACGCACCAGAATCATGACTCAGCATATCCAGGCTGCTACAATGCCGGATTTCTTCGGCAAACGTTTCAACAGCAATGCGCTTCGTATCGCTGCGTCAGCAATTGTATTTATATTCCTGATTCCGTATACAGCATCTCTTTATAACGGACTTTCACGTTTGTTTGGAATGGCATTTGATATTCCGTATACGGCATGTGTCATTCTGATGGCAACCCTGACAGGTGTATATGTAATCCTTGGCGGATATATGGCTACAGCGATCAATGATTTTATCCAGGGTATTGTTATGATCGGCGGTATTATTGCGGTAATTGCTGCTGTATTGAACGGACAGGGCGGTTTTATGGAAGCTGTCGGCAAACTGGCCCAGCTTGAAAGTGATATTCCGGTGACTCAGGGGCAGCCCGGCGCGTTTACATCCTTTTTCGGTCCGGATCCGCTGAATCTTCTGGGTGTTATTATCCTGACTTCTCTTGGAACCTGGGGACTTCCGCAGATGGTTCACAAATTCTATACGATCAAAAATGAAAAAGCGGTCAAGACCGGTACGATTATTTCTACCTTTTTTGCAGTGATCATTTCGGGAGGATGTTATTTCCTTGGCGGATTTGGACGTTTGTTTGATAATCCGGCTATTTACAAAGCAGACGGAAGTATTGCATATGATGCAATCATTCCTCAGATGCTGTCCACGCTGCCGGATATCCTGATCGGTATCGTGGTGATCCTGGTTCTGTCGGCTTCCATGTCCACACTGTCATCTCTGGTGCTGACTTCCAGTTCCACACTGACTCTGGATTTTATCAAGGGAAACCTTGTGAAAGATATGGATGAGAAAAAACAGCTTCTGGTAATGCGTGTGCTGATCGTGTTCTTTATTGTGATCTCGGTAGTACTGGCACTGGATCCGCCTACATTTATCGCACAGCTGATGGGTATTTCCTGGGGTGCGCTGGCAGGTGCTTTCCTGGCACCGTTTATGTATGGCCTGTTCTGGAAAAAGACAACACCGCTGGCTGTCTGGGCAAGCTTTATTACAGGTGTGGGAATTACTGTTTCCAATATGTACTTTAAATTTATTGCTTCTCCTATCAATGCAGGTGCCGTTGCAATGATCGCAGGTCTTGTTATCGTTCCGGTTGTAAGTCTGATCACACCGAAGATGGATGCGAAACGAGTGGATGATATCTTTACCTGTTACGACGAAGAAGTTTATGTAAAACGAAAAGTAGCTCTTCCGGAGGAAGATAAGTAAAATATGTTACTGTGCAGAGTAACATATAAATGAAAAAAAAGGATTCGTGAAAGAAGCGGTCAGGAGCTTCACGAATCCTTTTTTGTCACAGGAAAGTGTTTTGCTTATATGGTTCAGATCCCCAGGAGTACCTGTGCATTGCCTGAAAGAATAAGCTCTTTTTCTGCATGGGAAAGTCCGGTAAATGAATTCAGTCTTTCTGCGCATTCTTTCTGGCTTGTCCACGGGGCATCCGTACCGAAAAGAATGTGGTCTGCACCATGGAGATGTACCATACGGACAAACTGTTCCTCCTGCATATGCATAATGGAGTACGCAGTATCGAGATACACAGGCTTGCCGCAAAGCTTCTGTTCTGCTTCCTCATAATGTTCATTGCTTCCCATGTGAGCCAGGATCAGTCTGGGAGGCGCAACCTCATCCAGAACATGAAGCGCCATATCCGGGGAACAGAATTCTTCGTCCGGCGTATATGGATCATATCCGGCATGTGTCAGGACACAAAGACCCAGTTCGGATGCTCTGTCAATGATCCGCATGTAGTGAATATCATCAAAGTGAAGTCCCTGATAATTGGGATGCAGCTTAATGCCTTTAAATCCTTCATTTCTGATCTGCTGTAGCTGGTCTTTATAATTGTCTGATAGAGGGTGGATGCTTGCAAGAGAAATCAACCGCGGGCAAGGACCTTCAGCATACGTTTCATTTACATGAACTGCAAAACGGAAAATGGAATCGAACTGGTGCGGGTCGGTAACGATGGGCAGAACCACGCTGACATCAATTCAAACTGAAAAAAAAGACAGTTTCAAGTTAGTATTCAGTCAGTGCATTCGCACTTGCTTGCGAAATATTTTTTATCATGGTAATATTATCTGAGACTGAAATCTCTGGATTGTCCGGATATGGGTACTGATTATTTCTATATTTCGGAAATTTTGAAGAGAATTTTATGTATACATCGTTTATGTTAGAAAAGAGGAGAAAAATTATGATCAAACAGAATATTGTTTTTGTGGAAAACAGGGCGGGAAGCCTTCGTAAAGTGACAGAAATCCTTGCAAAAGAGAAGATAGATATCTACGGCTTTGCATGCTTTGACGCACCGGAATTCGCGCTTTTCCGTATGGTGTCAAGTGACGCACAGAAGGCAGAGAAAATCCTTACAGCCAATGGGTTTATCAACCGCATTACAGATGTGATCGCAGTGAATGTGAAAGACGAAGCAGGCGGACTGGATGAGATTCTCAGTGTAGTCGGAGAGAGCAATATCAGCCTGGATTATATTTATACATCTTATCATCGCAGTAATCAGATCCCGGTGGTCATTCTTCATTCTGACGAGATTTTTCTCACAGAGAGTATTCTTAAGAATAATGGATTTAAAGCCATTGACACTGTAGATGAACTGCTGAAATAAGTACAGAGGCAGAATAATGTATCGAATTTTAATTGTTGAGGATGATGAAGTGATTGCCGGCCTTGTGAAGAAACATCTGCAGTCCTGGGGATATCAGGTGGATTGTGTGACGGATTTTGCCCATGTACTGACAGAGTTTGCCAGAAAGGATCCGCAGCTTGTGATTCTTGATCTGAAGCTGCCGTTTTATAACGGATTTCACTGGTGTGAGGAAATCCGCAGAATCTCCCAGGTACCCATTGTATTTCTTTCTTCCGCAGCCGATAATATGAATATGGTGATGGCAATGAGCCGCGGTGCGGATGATTTTATTGCAAAGCCCTTTGACATGAATGTGCTGGCTGCCAAGGTTCAGGCGCTTCTTCGGCGTACTTATTCCTTTGGTAAAGCTTCCAGTATCCTGGAGCATGGAGGTGCAGTACTGAATCCGGGAAGCGGGTATCTTACCTGGGAGGGGGAGCAGGTGGATCTGACACGAAACGAGATCAGGATCCTTCAGATCCTTTTTGAAAATGCAGGCAGAGTCGTTTCCAGAGATGCTATTATGATGAAGCTGTGGGAAAACGACAGCTTTATTGATGACAATACCCTTACTGTGAATATGACCCGCCTTCGCAAAAAACTGGAAGGTATCGGTCTGGAGGATTTTATTGTCACTAAAAAAGGCGTGGGATACATGCTTTCATAAGCTGCAGGCAGGAGAGAAAATGAAATATCTTCGGGAATATATAAAAAGAATCTGGAAAATAATGTTACTTTTTCTTGTTTTTGCTGCTGTTATGGCAGTGATATTTGCATTGTATGACCTGCCGGCGGAACCGGCATTTTACGGGGCGGTCCTGTGCCTGACTGCAGGGACTGCCTTCTTTTTGTATGGGTATGCTGCCTATTACAGGCACAGAGAAATACAGCACAGAATTGCGGATCATCTGCCGCTGGAGCTGGAAAATCTGGAGAAACTGCTTCTGCCGTCTGACGGGGTTGAAGAGGGATACCAGCAGATGCTGATGGAACTGAACCGTTTGAGGATGGAGGCGGAATCCGGCAGACAGACCTTTTATACGGAACTGACAGATTATTATACCATGTGGGCCCATCAGATAAAAACACCTATTTCCGCTATGCGTCTGCTTTTGAATGAGGAAACACCGGACACTCAGGCAGCAGCCTCGGAATTGTTCCGGATTGAACAGTATGTGGAGATGGTTTTGGGATATCTTCGTACGGAGGACATGTCTTCCGATATGAATTTTCAAAGCTGCAGCCTGGACAGGATCATCCGTGAACAGATACATAAATATGCCCGTATTTTTATCGGCAGAAAGATTTCGCTGGACTATTCCGACATAGAAAAAACGGTTCTGTCAGATCCGAAATGGCTTGGATTTGTTATCGGACAGATCTTGTCCAATGCCCTGAAATATACGAAAAAAGGAAAGATATCCATCTATACGGAAACGGTGAAAGCTCAGGAAATTCTGGTGATTGAAGATACAGGAATCGGTATCCGTCCGGAAGATCTGCCGAGAGTTTTTGAAAAAGGTTTCACAGGCTGCAACGGCAGAGAAGAGTGCCATTCCACCGGAATCGGACTTTATCTTTGTGCAAAGATCATGAAGCGTCTGGGACATGAAATTTTCATGGAATCTGTACCCGGGAAAGGAACGAAAGTGTTTCTTTTTCTTGAAAGAACATCCATGGAATTATTCTGATATGCCGGAACCTTACAAAAGTGTAACTTTTAACGGGAAATTGTAAGCCGCAGTTATGGCAGATGGTTTCCCGTTTTTCTATACTTATATCATCCGGATCATAAATGTAGAAAAGAGGCAAATGTTCAGCAGCGTATGTCCGGAAAAGAGGTAATGAAGAAGCTGCCGGATGATTGCAGAAGGAGTATATATGGCATTATTAGAAGTGACAAATGTAAAGAAAATCTATAGTACCAGATTTGGCGGAAATAAAGTGCAGGCACTTTCCAATGTGACTTTTGCAGTGCAGGAAGGGGAATTTGTGGCTATTATGGGAGAAAGCGGGAGTGGAAAAACCACCCTCCTGAATATACTGGCATCCCTGGACCGGCCCACAGAGGGAGAGGTTCTGCTGGAGGGAAAAAGCATCGTACATCTGACAGAAAAAGAAATTTCCGCATTCCGCAGAAAAAATCTGGGGTTTGTATTTCAGGATTTTAATCTTCTGGATACCTTCAGTCTGCGGGATAATATTTATCTTCCGCTGGTGCTGGCAGGGGAGGACTACCGTGAAATGGCACAGAAGATCCGTCCCATTGCCCAGGCACTTCATATTACGGAAATTCTGGAGAAATTTCCATATGAGGTTTCCGGCGGACAGAAACAGCGTGCTGCAGTGGCAAGGGCGCTGATCACAGATCCGAAACTGATCCTTGCGGATGAACCGACAGGAGCGCTGGATTCCCGGGCTGCATCAGCACTTCTGGCAATGTTCGAGGAAATCAACCGGAACGGACAGACCATTCTTATGGTAACGCACAGTGCACAGGCGGCAAGTCATGCTTCAAGAGTGCTGTTTATCAAAGATGGAGAAGTATTTCATCAGATTTACCGGGGCAGTAAATCCCGGCAGGAAATGTATCAGATGATCTCCGATACCCTGACGATTCTGACGACAGGCGGTGAGACTTATGCGTAAAGGACTGTTTGTCAGACTTGCCCTAACAAATATACGGAAAAACCGTGGAACCTATATCCCATATATACTCACCTGTATCTGCTGTATCGCCATGTTGTATATGATGCTTTTTATCCAGGCGAATCCGGGGATGGAGAAAGTGCCGGGCGGCAGTGATATAGGGATGATCATGTGGCTGGGGATTTTTGTGGTTGGAGTATTTTCCTGTATTTTTCTTCTTTACAGCAACAGCTTCCTGATGAAGCGGAGACAGAAGGAACTGGGACTTTATAATATTCTGGGAATGGAAAAAGGGCACATCGGAAAGATGATGTTTCTGGAAACGATTTTTACCTCCATATTCAGTCTTGCAGCCGGTATTCTCGTTGGGATTCTGGGAAGCAAACTTGCATTGCTTCTGCTTCTGAAGCTGATCCATCTTCCTGCGCAGTTCGGATTTTATATTTCCGGTACAGGGATTGTGATCTGCATTATCGGGTTTGGCGGGATTTTTCTGCTGACGCTTGTGAATAATCTGCGCCGCGTGCATTTAAGCCGTCCCGTGGAACTTCTGTGCGGAAGCAGTGCAGGGGAGCGGGAACCGAAGGCAAAATGGCTGATGGCCCTGATCGGATTTATATGTCTTGGTGTGGGATATTACATTGCGGTGACTACAGAGTCTCCCCTTGAGGCACTTTATATGTTCCTGATTGCGGTACTGCTTGTGATGGCCGGAACTTATCTGGTGTTTACCTCTGGAAGCATTGCTGTGCTCAAAATGCTTCGCTGGAAAAAGAGTTTTTATTATAAAATGAAAAATTTTACCAGTGTTTCCGGAATGATCTACAGGATGAAACAGAATGCGGTGGGACTGGCAAGTATCTGTATCTTAAGTACGGGTGTACTGCTGATGCTGTCAAGTACCGTATGTCTGAATTTTGGAATTGAGGATTGTCTGAATTACCGGTATCCGTATGACATGAATATTAATATCCGGTATGCATCTCTGGAAGAAACAAGAAACGCGGTTTCTGCTGTCCTGGATGCTGTGGAGAAAGAGGAAATCTCATATGAAACATTTTATCGGGAGATTTCCCTGAATATTGCTTATATCAAAGAAGGAACAGAGCTTGTTTTCCGCAATCCAGGTTCTGTTTCGGATGTGGCAGTGGGAAGTCTGGCTGTGATTCCGGAAGAAGAATATGAGCGGATATCAGGAACTGGGACGGAACTTTCCGAAGGTCAGGTGATTGCATATGGGCAGTCTTCCGGTGAGACTCTGCGGATTTCGGGGACGGATTTCCAGGTGAAAGAATGGCTGAAAAAATACCCTCTGGATTCCGCTCCACTGGTTTACGGGGACTACAGTGCGGTGATTGTGACAGATGCGGACTTTGAGAAAATTGATGAGCTGCAGAAGAAAGCATATGGAGAATATGCCAGCCAGCCTTCTGCTGTGATCGGGATTGATGTGGCGGACAAGGAGCAGATTTCTGCCTGTGTGCAGAAACTTGAGGGAACTCTTACAGGTATTAAGGATTCCGGTGTGGTTCCGGAAAATGCCTGGGTAACAAATGATGTCCGCCAGGAGAATTATGACAGATTCTATCTTCTGTACGGCGGTCTTTTCTTCCTGGGAATCCTGCTGGGCGGTATGTTCCTTATGGGTACCGCAATGATCATTTATTATAAGCAGATGTCTGAAGGATATGAGGATAAGCAGCGCTTTGAGATCATGCGGAAAGTCGGCATGAGCAGCAGAGAAGTCAGATCTTCTATCCGAAGACAGATTCTGATGGTATTTTTCCTTCCGCTGCTCATGGCAATCCTTCATATTATCATGGCATTTCCGCTGGTAAAGAGACTCCTTCTGATGCTGGGAATGGCAAATACGAGGCTGTTCATGATGTGCACAGCGGGAACGATCCTGGTATTTGCAGCGGTGTATGCGGTGATTTATATGATCACAGCACGGTCTTACTATAAAATTTTGCAGAAGGCGGAATAAATCTTTTTTGCATAAGCGGCTGCGTCGTTGCATCAGAAAGGGGGTTATTTGATATCGCCGCCCATCAGATGATCCACTTTTCCAAAGCCGGCTTCTTCACCGAGACGTCTGACAAAATCTGAAGCGACACATACCACTGTTTCTTCATGAAGGAAATCGGTAATGTCTGCATCAAATAGCATGTTGGCCTGTGCTTCAAATTCATCGTCGCCATCCCAGAAAATAACGGTCAGAGGCATCCAGGGGAAAGCGTGGATCACGTATCCCACATCCCCCTGGGAGACAGGTTTTCCGCCAAGGGTCAGACAGGCTTTCTGAAGCTGCTCAGACCTGCCGCTGAAGGTCTCAGCCAGAGGCTTCAGAATCGTTCTCTGGAAAGTGGAATCAAATGGAGCGGCGCGTTTTACATGGCGGAAAGGAACAAATTCTCCACGTACCTCTGCATGTGGTTTTGCGTAATAAAATTGATTGTAAATGGTAATGATCGTATTGAATTTCAGGCGCCTTTTTGGATTGTCAGCCAGAGTGATCATGCCGTTTCTGCGGTCAATGCGGTATGTTTCAGAAAAATAAGTGATATACAGAGCCTCCTTATCGGCTTCCAGAGAAAAGCGCTTTATCAGCTGCTCCTGATCCATTTCCAGAAATTTAGTACGCCAGTTTTCACAGGTTATTTCATAATGATCCATGGGTTTTCCCTCGCGATGGGTGATATAACTTTCTCTCATTTTATTCCTCCTGGTTTTTATAAGACTTTGTAAGTGTTCAGCACCCGGCGGGATGTTACCGGATGAAAAATTACGGGGCTTTTGCAGTGTTTTGTGGATTTTCCCGACTTATAAAATAATCATAACACATACTGTCCCAAAAGTGGGATTAATAATAAGAAACTCATAAATATGGTAGTGTCATTTGGCGCAAACTCAACAATATTTTATTAAAAAGGACTGCCGAAAAACAAGCGAAGGCTTATTTTTCGGCAGTCTTTTTGAAATATCATTTATTTTACGATTGTAAGAGGAAGATGTGATAATGCTCCCTGGTAATCAGCCTGTCTGGAAAGGATTCCGTTCAGCAATTCGGCAGATTCTTTTTTATTGGAAAGTCCAAGATTTCCAAGTGCACGAAGGTAATTGCAGTACTGAGTATTGCGAAGCAGGATGTCGTCCTGAAAGACTTCAATTTCCGGAAGAGATACGGCAAAGAAGTCATAGCTTACATGATCAAACAGGTGTCTTTCACCATAAGCAGTCAGCTTGTGGAAGGATTTGAGCGCAGCGGCTTCGTTTCCAAGTGCTCTGTGGGCCAGACCCTGATAGAAGATGAAGTCAGATGGCTGATCATTATAGTAAAGGACGCTTCCCGGTTCATCAGAGCCTTCTGTTGCCAGAGCAAGGTATTTGGCTGCATTGGTATCATCCTTCATCATCCGGTATGCGAGACCCATGTAATAATGAGCCTGGTTGTCCGGTACATTTGGAAGCTTTCCTTCTCCAAGGCAGTCGGGATAGGTTAATGTACGGGTGAGCGTTTCCAGAGCTTCTTCAGGTTTCTTTTCATTCAGTTTTTGAAGTGCAATCTGGATTAACGCATATTTATATTGGGCACTTACCTTGCCTTCGCCACCTTCCCATGGATGGAATTGTCTGTTCAGGAGACAGTCAAGAGCTTTCTGGTACTGACCGGTACAGTTGAGCAGAGTGATATAACGGAGATATAAGTCGTCTCTTGCTGAGGTGATATCCGGATGGGATTCCATTACTGCGAGACGATCTTCATTGCTTACATTCCGTTTGGCAGCAAGCTGGTCATATTCAAGCCACAAACGTGGGTAAGTACTGTCGAGTTCGCAGGCCTTTTCCATCATTTTCATTGCTTTTTCTGCGTCATTCTTTTTGTTAAAGTATGCAATCGCCAGGTTGCGGTATGCGGGAGAGAAAACTGGTTTCTGTGTACAGCACATTTCCCAGTGCATAGCCGCGCTTTCATACTGTTTTTTGTCATAGAGCAGGTTTCCAAGGTAATAATGTGCCATAGGTGCATGTTCCAGTATGGAGATGGCGGTTTCGAGAATCGAAATTTCTTCTACGCGATTCGGGAAACAGTAGTCAGACGGACGTGATTCAGCGTCTGCGAAAGCTTTTTTTGCTTTTTCATCATCTCCGCTGCAGTGGAAGATGTAGCCGAGGTAATATGCGCACATTGGACTGTTGTCCGGGCAGGCATTCAGGATTGCTGCAGCATCGTTAAAAAGACCAGCTTTAACATAGTCCAGAGAGACCTCCAGATAATTATGAGCTTCACTGCGCATAGCATGCTTCCAGTTTTCCAGAGAATCCCCGGACAGAGCATTTTCATAAAGACATGCCATATATAAGGGGTCAATTTCCAGACATTCTTTCAAAAATGCAGTATTATCTCTGCCGAGTTTGTGCAGGAGTGCTGCTTTCAGTGCACGGGTCTTCATGTTATGCCAGTTGCGGATCATGGATTTGTCTGCATATTCAAGTGCTTCTTCATAATCGCCACGGCGGCTGGCAAGGCAGGCAAGCCAGTAAAAACCGGCGCTCTGTGTTTCAGCGCTCCAGGTGGATTTGTAAAAAGCATCGAAGGCTTTTTCGTCCTGACCGTCTGCTTCAAGTGCAAGTCCAAGGTTGAAGTAGCATTCACCCTGATAAGGATTGGGATTTTTCCAGGTCTGGCGTTTGATGGCTGCTTCGAAATACGGAATACTTTCTTTAATAAGTCCTCTGCGGTACAGAAGGAGACCATAGCCGTTATTCAGACGGATATCTCCGGCATCACGACGAAGCCCTTCCAGATAATAATCGGCAGGTTGATAGGTTGCGTGGCGGTACTGTTCCAGATGAGCGGCACAGAGATAAAGCTCTTCTGTGGATTTCTGATCAGCCGGGGATTTCATTGCTTCGGCCGGTTCCGGGACGGGCTGCAGATTTTCTTTGTAAACGCTGTAATCCACAAGCACTCTGTCATTACAGAGTACGGTTACTCTGCAGTCATCCAGGGAGGATGGAGCCGGGAACTGTGAGCAGAAACAATTCTCAGGGGAAAGGTGTGCTGTTGTCTGGAAAAGTATCTGATCGTTTTGTCTTACAGTGATTTCGCAGTCGGGATATTCCGCAGTAGCGTACACGCGGATCAGAGCATCATTTTCATTTTTGGAGATACTGACAGCAGCCTCTTTTGTGGCATTTCCAACTCTGCCCACACCTTTGTATGGCATAAAATACTGGACAAAGGTTTTTTCTTCATGAGGCTTTAACCATGTGAAATCAGGCTGGTTATCTGTAAATACACCAGTCATCAGCTCAATATATGGCCCGTCAGTCTCGGTCAGGTTTCTGTCCCAGGAACGTCCGAAATCTCCATTGCCCCAGGTCCACTGCTTTTTGCCGGGAGAGATGTGATGGTCTGCAACGTGAAGGAGTCCTGCTTCCAGCCCTTCGTCATAGTTTCCGATAAAATTATAATCAGAATGTGCTGCCATATATGAGGTGGGAACTTTGACATTTTTGTAGCGGGAAATATCCACTCCTGCAGAATAATCGCATTTATAGTATTCGCCGGTCGCGATCGGGAAGGTGGATACGGCGCGTTTGCCATGATCCATAACTGCGTTGACATCCGGAGGGAATACAGAGTAAGTATTGTCATTTACCGGAACTGCCGGATTTGCCCACCAGAGGAAGGTCTGCGGCAGATCCGTGTGATTGTAAAGCTGTCCTTTGATCTCAATGTAAGCTTTGCCGGGATAAAGAGTAATGGAAGCCATACCTTTTGTTCCATACATTCGGTCTGTTTCGCTGACATGTACTGTGCAGGAACCATCCGTATTTTCGGAAAGCAGATAGTCTACCGGAGAGTAGGTGGACGGACGATGGTGCTGCGGCCAGTTGAATTCAATACCTCCGGAGATCCACGGGCCTGTCAGTCCGACCAGAGCAGGTTTGATCACATGATTATAGTATACGAAATCATATCCGTTGGTTTTGTCATAAGCACGCTGGATACGTCCGCCGAGCTCAGGAAGAACCATTATTTTCAGATATTCATTTTCAAGAAAAACAGCTTTGTAAGCAACATCTTCTTTTTCATCAGAGATTTTTTCGGTTACAGGAAGAGGATATACTTTCCCGGTGCTTCCCTGATAAGCTCTCTTTTCAATAAATAATGGATTTTTTTCCGGTGGATAGACTTTGTAAGTGGGAATTGTGTAATTCTCTTCCCAGATGGATACTTTTTTGCAGCTCATAATGCTTACCTCCTGTGTATTTTATTCAGTTTTCAATGACACAGATGAAAGGAAGGGGCTAAATTTATGCCTAAAAATCAAGTTTTCGGACAGACTGTGGGGGGAATATAGGAGAAATTGTAGCAAGTACTTCTGCTGCTTTTGCTGGAACGACTTGTATGGGAAATTTGGGAAGCATTATCGGTGGAGAATCATTAAACATTGGTATCAGTGCAATATATTCTGCAACATTTGGAACTGGCGGGAATTTGGTTGCAGCAGGTGTTAATGCTGGTATTTCACAACGCAATAAGATTGGTTACGATAAGACACTTCACATCTATAAAAAGTCTGCCGGACGCTTCATTGGATATGGAGCCTCATATAATGGAAAGACTGGCGTGAGAACCAGATATAAGATCTATTTATCGGAAGCCGGTTTTACGTATAAGGTATATATTTAAAAAATTTGTGTTAGCCATGCAACTTGATTGTCTGTTAGGCCTTATGAAAGCTATCCTGCTATATGCAATTTTTATATTGTGTATGGCAGGACAGCAAGCCATCTGTTGAATGCAAAGGAGTGATAGTTTGACTATTCAAAAGAAAGACGATAAATTAATAATAAAATCCAAGGAGCTGTTTTCAAATATTATTTTGATGCTAATACTCAGTTTGGCAATTTGCTATTTCCTTTATGATTGTTTCCCAGATGGGAGAAATATAGATGTATCTGATATGCTGGCATTTATAATACTATCTATTACACTATTAATAATAGATACAATGTATATCTACTCTTTGGTATTTGCCGAAATGCGTGTACTTACGATGGATGCGG